>JASHQP010000104.1 GCA_030039095.1 Streptosporangiaceae bacterium | reverse complement strand
CGGCTATGTCGCGGGCGGCCGGGCCGCGCTGGCAGCGATCACCGGGGCCGGGCACGACGTGCTGCGCGGCGCGCCGAAGCCACGCAAGCAGCGGCTGGCCGCGGAGCTGCTCCTCGCCTACGCGAGGGGACGGTGAGGCCATGACCGCGCTGGCGGTGGATGGCACCGACGTCCGAGCCGCGTACCGGCACTGCGAGCACGTAACCCGCACGCAGGCACGAAACTTCTCCTACGGCATCCGGCTGCTGCCCGCGCCCAAGCGCCGTGCGCTTTGCGCCGTGTACGCGTTCGCCCGCCGGGTCGACGACATCGGCGACGGGACGCTGCCCGCCGACGAGAAGCTCGCCGCGCTGGACGAAGCACGGGCCGCGGTCGCCGCGATCGATCAGGCAGGCGCCGACGCGGCCGCCGGCGACCAGGTACTGGTCGCGCTCGCCGACGCCGCCCGCCGGTACCCGATCCCGCTCGGTGCGTTCGGTGAGCTGATCGAGGGCTGCGAGGCGGACGTGCGCGGCACCAGCTACGCGACGTTCGGTGAGCTCGAGCACTACTGCAGGTGCGTGGCCGGGTCGATCGGGCGGCTCTCGCTCGGCGTATTCGGCAGCCGGGACCCGGCGACCGCGGAGAAGCTCGCCGACAACCTCGGCATCGCGCTGCAGCTGACCAACATCCTGCGCGACATCCGCGAGGACCTCGGCAACGCCCGGGTGTACCTGCCCACGGAGGACCTCGAGCGCTTCGGCACAGCACTTCTGCCCGGCCGCGTCGGCGATCTGGCCGGCGATCCCGGGCTGGCCGGTGTCATCGGGTTCGAGGCCCAGCGCGCGTTCGGCTGGTACACCACCGGGCTGCGCCTGCTGCCGCTGCTCGACCGGCGCAGCGCCGCCTCGGCAGGCGCGATGGCCGGCATCTACCTCCGGCTGCTCGAGCAGATCGTGGCCGACCCGGCGGCCGCGCTCCGGCAGCGTCAGTCGCTGCCGGGCAAGGCCAAGGCCATGGTGGCGCTGCGGGCGCTCGCCGGGATCCCCGAGCGCATCCCCGCTACCGGAGAATCCGCCGCCCCGGGGTCAGCCGACGGCGGGCCTGGAGGGCCCGGTGGCCCCGTCGAGCCTGGCCCCGGAGGGGTGGCATGACCGCGCGGACCGCCGTGGTGATCGGCGGTGGCCTGGCCGGCATCACCGCGGCCATCGAGCTGCGTGAGGCCGGCGTCGGTGTCACGCTGCTCGAGGCCAGGCCCCGGCTGGGCGGCGCGACCACGTCGTTCTCCCGCGGTGACCTGACCATCGACACCGGCCAGCACGTGTTCCTGCGCTGCTGCACCAGCTACGCCGGCCTGCTCGCCCAGCTCGGCGTGACCGGCTCGGTGACCATGCAGGACCGGTTCGACGTGACGGTGCTGTCGCCCAGGGGACGGGCCAGGCTGCGCCGGTCCGGGCTGCCAGCCCCGCTGCATCTGAGCCGGTCGCTGCTGGGCTACCGCTTCCTCTCGATGCCGGAACGGCTGCGCGTGGGCCGCGCAGCCCTCGCGCTGCGCACCACCGACCCGGCAGCGCCCGGGCTCGACGCCCACCGGCTCGGCGACTGGCTCGCCGCCAGGGGCCAGAACGAGCGCGCCCGCCGCAACCTGTGGGACCTGTTCATCGTGTCGTCGCTGAACATCGCGGGCGACGAGGCCAGCGTGCCGCTGGCCGCCACGGTGCTGAAGACCGCGCTGCTGTCCGCCAAGGACGCCGCGGACATCGGGATGCCCACGGTTCCCCTCGGCGAACTGCACGGAAGCGCGGCCGTTCGCCTGCTCGGCCGGCTCGGGGCGGACGTGAGGCTCGGCACGAAGGCGGTGGCCGTCGACCCGGCCCCCGGCGGCGGGTTCCTGGTCCGGGTGGGCGCGGGCGCCGACGGTGACACCGGAGAAGAGCCAGAACGCGCCGCCGGGGAGCAGATCGCCACGGACGGCGTGGTCCTGGCGGTTCCGGCGGGCCCAGCGGCCAGGCTGGCCGGGGCCGCGGGGGTGACCGGAGCCGCCCGCTGGGAGGACCTGGGCAGCTCGCCGATCGTCAACGTGCACGTGGTCTACGACCGCACGGTCACGGACCTGCCGTTCGCGGCGGCTGTTGATTCCCCGGTGCAGTGGGTATTCGACAAGACCAGGACGGCGGGGCTGCGCAGCGGGCAGTACCTGGCGCTGTCACAGTCAGCGGCTGACGGGGACGTGGATGTCCCGGTCGCGGTGCTGCGCGAGCGGTTCCTGCCAGCGCTCGAGCGGCTGTTCCCCGCGGCCGGCGATGCGCGCGTCGTTGATTTCTTCGTTACCAGGGAGCGCCGGGCGACGTTCCGCCAGGGGCCAGGGTGCAGCGCGCTGCGCCCGGGCGCCGCAACCTCGCTGCCGGGGCTGCTGGTCGCGGGGGCATGGACCGATACCGGATGGCCGGACACGATGGAGGGTGCCGTGCGGAGTGGACGCACCGCTGCACAGGAACTGATCCGCGCGCTGGCAGCGCAGGCCCCGGCCGCGCTGGGAGCACGGGGGCAGTCATGACCGCCACGATCCCGGCGGGCGTGGAGACCGCCCGCGACCTCGTCGGGCCGGCGATCGCAGCGGCGGTGGACCGGCTGAGC
>JASHQP010000103.1 GCA_030039095.1 Streptosporangiaceae bacterium | reverse complement strand
CGGTCGAGCGCGGCGATGCGGCGCCGCGGGCCCCGGGGCGCCGGCGCCGCCCGCCGCTCCACCTACCTAGGGCCGGCCTGCCCCGCGCCCGCGTACATCTGCTGCGCCGGCATCGGCTCGACCCGCGCCCTCACCACCATCGTGTGGGCCATGTGGTCGCCCGTGCGCTGCCGGTACCGGGAGCACATCATCACGATGAACCCGACGATGACCGACACCAGGCCGAACAGGACCAGCAGGACCGAGCGCACCGCCAGCTGCACGAAGCTGGCGGGGCCGCCGCTGGCGCTGATGACCCGGATGCCCAGCACGCTCATGCCGAGCGTCTGCCCGTCCCTGCGGAACGGGACGTACGCCCAGTAGACGAGGTACCAGGCGACGACCACCACGACGTCCACCACGACGAGGACGGCGTGCACCGCGCCCGTGCCCCGGTCCCCCAGGGCCCAGGAGATGAGCCCGGCGACGATGCCGTAAATGATGATGTCGATGATGTACTGCACGAAGCGGCGGCCGGTGACCCTGGTCTCGATCTCGTTGACCGGGGAGATCGGCCGGCCCGCCATCGGGTCGCCCTGATACTCGCCGGGCGCGCCGCCCTGCGGCGGCACGCCGTAGGCGGCCTGCTGCTCGTCCGCCCGCTGCTGCCCGGGCGGCGGGCCCGCCTGGTTCGGGATCCCGCCCTGTCCGGCCGTGCCGCTCTGGCCGGGCACGGCGCTGCCCCCCGGCCTGCCGTTCTGCCGTTCCTGGCCTGGCGTGTCGGTCTGCGGACCGGTTTCCCGGGACTGGCCTGACTCGCCACCCTGAGGCATGCTCATGTGTCCCCCCGATGAATCCCAAGGCCGCGGTGGCGGCTCATGGCCCCGACTAGCGGGTGTTCCCGGGGTAAGTACCCACAGCTACTCATTGGACACACTCTGACCACACATGGTATTTGCGTTACTCAGAGTTACCCAGTGTTACGAAGTGGCCAGCCCGGCGAAGGCCACGGCCACCTCGGCGGCCAGGGCCGCGTTGTCGGCGATCAGGCGCTGGTTGACCTCGACGTTCCGGCCGTCGCTCAGCTCTTCCACGAGCGTGAGCACGGCAGGGGTGACGGCCTGGCCGGTTATGCCCTGGCGCCGCACCCGCTGCACCGCCTCGGCGACGATCGGCTCGATGTCGAGGCTGGATGCTGGCGGCCTGGCAAGCAGCAGCCCCGACGAGCCGTCGAGCTGCCACTGGGTGTCCGCGATGCGGGCCACCTCCTGGCTCGTGGCGACCACCGCGGGCACCGCCGGGCCGCCCTCGGCGCTGTAGAACACCGGCAGCGTGGGGGTGTTCCAGCCGAGAACCGGGATCCCCAGGGTCTCCAGCAGTTCGCCGGTAGCGCTGACGTCCAGGATCGACTTCGCGCCCGAGCACACCACGACCGCCTGGGTACGGGCGATCTGCACCAGGTCGCCCGATATGTCCGCGGTCTGCGCGAACCCGCGGTGAACGCCGCCGATGCCGCCGGTGCCGAGGAACCTGATGCCGAGCGCGCGGCAGACCGCGAGCGTGCCTCCGACGGTCGTGGCGCCGAGGGCATTCTGCACCACGCACGCCGCGATATCCCGGGCGCCCACCTTGCGTGCGCTGGAGCCTGCCGCGGCGAATCGCTCGAGCTCGGAGGCGCCGAGCCCGGCCCGGACGGTCCCGTCGACGATGCCGATCGTGGCCGGCACCGCCCCGGCCGCGCGCACCCGGTCTTCCGCGTCACGGGCTGCGGTCAGGCCCCGGCCACCGGAGAAGCCGTGGGACACCAGCGTGGTCTCCAGCGCCACGACCGGCCGGCCGGCCCGCAGCGCCCCGGCCACCTCCTCGGACACGAGCGGGGAGAACGTCATGGCATGGCTCCCATCGTCGCCACAGCGCGCGCAGCGGCCTGCAGGCCGAGCTCGACGCCGCCGACGAGGTAGCCGGCGGCGAACGCGTCGCCCGCGCCGGTCGAGTCCACCGGCCGGGTGGGCAGCGCGGGGAACACCGCACCGCCAACACGGACGCCGCGCGCGCCCAGCTTGACGACGAGCTCGGACCCGGCATTCTCGCCGGCCAGGCTTGCCTCGGCTTCGGTGCCGAAGATCACGTCCGGGCGCAGCCCCGCGATCAGCGCGGCGAACCGGGCGACGCCGTAAGCCCGCAGCGCGGCGGTCGAGGACAGGTCCACGCTCAGCCGCGGCGCCCGCTCGGCGGCGGCGAGCGCCGCGCCCGCGACCGGCTCGGTGACCAGGCTGTACGCGGGCAGGTGCAGCCAGTCGCACCCATCGAGCCATTCCGCCAGCAGCGACCCCGCCGTGAGGCCGGGCCCGACCCCGCGATCGGTCAGCATCGACCGGCCGGCGCCGTCGTCGGTGAGCGAGACCACCACCCCGGTCCTGCCGTCGAGGACCGGGCCGACGAGTTCCACCCCCCGGCGGGCGAGCTCGTCGGCCACCAGCCGGGCGGCCAGGTCGTTTCCGCGCGCCGCGATCAGCCGGGCGCTGCCGCCGAGGGCCACCACCCAGGCGGCCACGTTGGCCGCCTGGCCGCCGGCCCCCACCGCCGTGCGCGCAGGGGTGTCCGTCTCCTCGGCGAGCGGCCAGCGGGCGGACACGACGACGTCGAGGTGGGCGTCGCCGAGGACGCAGATCACCGGGGGTTCCCTAGCCAGAACGGCGCGGCCGGGTCCGGCCGGTGTGCCGCCGGCCGGCCGCCGCCGCGAGTTCCCGCACGAATGCGGGTGCGTTCACCGTGCCAACCCCGGACGCGAGATCGTATCCGGGACGGGCCGCGAACCCCTGCACGGTGTGCAGCGTGCCGCCCTGCCGGAACGAGACGGTGTTGTTGCCGGTCACGACGTCGACGATGCCGGGCGCGCGCCGCGCCGAGAGCTGGTACAGGTACCGGTTGATCGCCCCGAGCGGATGGCCGGCCACCTGGTCGGCCAGGGCCACGATCCCGGCGAACTCCGGGGTCGCCTCGCTCGTGCCGCACGTCGGGTACCACCCGGCCGGCTGGCCAGCGAAGCTCTGGTACATGTCGACCGAGCCGTTGCATGCGGCGCTCATCGAGATGTCGGGCACGCCGCGGCTGTCGCCGACGATGTCCCGCACCCCGTTCTGGTAGCCGGGCCGGGTGAAGATCACGGACTTGCCGCCGCCCCCGGCCAGCGGGTTCGGGCCCGCGTTGCCGTTGACGAACTCGTTCGTCGCCACGTTGTACGTGTCGTTCCAGACGGTGGGCGGCCGCAGATTGTGGCCCGAGGCGGACAGGTGCAGGCGGATCCCGCCGACGCCGGTCACGAGGGGGTCGCTGTCCGGCCACGAGGTCACCGGGTGCAGGTAGTAGGTGGCCTCGTTGAATTTCACGTCGGCCGCGCCGCTGTCGCCGGAGGCGGCGAGCACGGTCACGCCGCTGCGCGCCGCGTCGGTGTAGGCGCCGCGCAGGTCCAGCAGCGACTGCCTGGACGGGAAGGTCTGCTCGGTCGCGCTGAAGCTCTGGCTGATCACGCCGCCGAGGTGATGGCTGATCACGTACTTCTCGGCCGCGACGATCTGCGGGAAGCCGGTCGTGCCCTCGTTCTCCGAGGTCGGGGTCTCGACCAGCAGGATGCTCGCGCCCGGGGCGATCGTGTGCGCGTACTCGACGTCCAGGTCGGTCTCGCCCGCCCACCCCTCGCGATCGGCGTCCGGCTTGTACGGCGGGACCTTCCCGGCCGGCTGGATGACCCTCAGCGAGGGCGGTGCGGGAAGGCCGGTGGCCGCGTCGAACCTGGACAGGTCGCGCTGGACGGTCGGGGAGCCGAACGAGTCGACGATGACGATCGTCTGGCCGCGGCCGGTGATCTTCTGCCCGTACAGCCGGGGCAGGTTGTAGGCCTGCTGGATCTGCGCCGGCCGGTAGCACGCGATGTGATAGCGCTCCTCGCAGAACGCGTTCGTCGGGGGCCGGTTCAGGGCACCGTCGAGAACGTGGATGGCGTCCGGCCGTATGGTCACGACGCCGGCGAGCGGCGGCGTGGCCGGGCCGGCGGGCCGGCCGGAGGCGCCCGCGGCCGCGCTGGCCC
>JASHQP010000102.1 GCA_030039095.1 Streptosporangiaceae bacterium | reverse complement strand
GAGCGCGTGCTCGAGAACCTCGCCAGCCTCGTCCCAGCGGCCGAGCGCGACCAGCGGCTCGGCAACGTTGATGGCCAGGAACGTGCCCGACGACCGGGCGAGGCCGTAGTCCTCGGCGCTGGCGATCCCGGCCCTCGCGACCTCCGCGGCGCGCTCGTGCTGACCCATCCCCTCGAGCACGTGGGATTCGTTGATCGCCGCCGCCAGCAGCGACTCGTACGCACCGACGCGCCCAGCGATCGCGGCCGCCCGGCGGAGCATCTCCAGCGCGGCGCGATCGTCACCCGCGCGCCACCGGAACACCGCGACGTCGCACAGCACCCTCGCCTCGATGCCGGCGTCCCCGGCCTGCTGCGCCAGCCGGAGCGCCTCCTCGACAGCCGAGACCGTCTCCGGCGCGTAGGGCGGGAGCACGTGCCTGGCCATGCTGATCAGCACCCGGGCACGCGCGGCGTCGGCCAGCCCGGGCGGCACGAGGTCGAGCGCCTCCTGGAGGTCGGCGCGCGCGTGAGCCTCGGCGCCGACGCCGTACTGCCGCGCCAGCGCCCTGGTGTCGAGCAACAGCGCCGCGCGGGCCGGCTCGGCGGCTGGATCGATCTCATCGAGCGCGGCCGAGGCAAACGCCGCGCTCCGGTCGTTCTCGCCCGCGGTCATGGCAACCCGGGCGGAGAGCTCGAGCACGCCCAGGTGGCTGGCGCCGATTCGCTGCTGCGCGTCCGGCACCTTGTCCCACAGCTCGAGGACCCGGCCGAGCAGCGTGAGCTGCTCCGCGTGGGCCAGCGCGCAGCCCGCTTGCTCGGCCGCGCGCCAGCTGCTGACCAGCGCGCCGACCGTGTCGTGCGCGGCGTACCAGTGGTGCGCCTGCTCGATCACGGCCCGGCCCGGCGGGACCAGAGCGGGATCGTCTCGCAGCGCACCGGCGAACCGCGTGTGCAGCCGGGTGAGCTCGCCGGGCAGCAGATCATCGAGGATCGCCTCCCTGATCAGGCCGTGCCGGAACGCATACCCGTCCGCGTCGGCGGTCAGCACGTTCGCCGCTACGGCAGGCCGCAACTGACGGGACAGTGCGTCGTCGTCCAGCCCGCTGACCGCCGCAAGCAGGTTGTGCCCGATGTACTGACCGCCAGCGGCCGCAGCCCTCAGCACATCCTGGGTTCCCTCGGGCAGGCGCCGCACCGTGACCAGCAGCAGCTCGCGGAGGGACTCGGGCAGTACCGAGAGCGTGCCGCCGTCGCAGTCGCACAGCAGTTCCTCGACGAACAGCGGGTTGCCGTCGGCGCGCGAATACACCCGGTCGGCGAGCGACGGCTCGGGGTTGTGGCCGATGATGCGGGCCACGAGTTCGTCGGCGTGCAGCCGGTCCAGCCGGGGCAGATCCATCCGCTCCACCCAGGCCAGCCTGGCGAGCTCGGCCAGCAGTGGCCGCAGCGGATGGGTGCGGTGCATCTCGTCCGAGCGGTACGTGACGACGATCAGGACGCCGTCCAGCACCTGCTGGCGGCCGACGAGGAAGGCCAGAAGGTCCCTGGTGGACCGGTCGGCCCAGTGTGCGTCCTCGATCAGCAGGATCACCGGCCCGTCGTCGGCGAGGCGCTCGAGCAGCGCGAGCATCTGCTCGAACAGGCGGGCCCTGGCCACGATGTCGTTGGCGTCGCTGTCGGCCGGGCCGAACTCGGGCAGCAGCCGGGCAAAGTCACGGGTAACCCCGCCGGGCAGCAGCTCGGCCACCCCGTCGGGGCCAAGGTCGCGGACGAGACCACGCAGCACCGCGGTGAACGGCGCGAACGGCAGGCCGTCGGTGCCCAGCTCCACGCAGCCGCCGCTCAGCACCCGCGCCCCGGCCGCACGTGCCCGCGCGGTGAACTCGCTCATCAGGCGGGACTTGCCGACGCCCGCCTCGCCGCCGACCAGCACGACCGACGGGCCTCCGCGGCCCGACGGGCCGAGGGCGGCCTCGAGCACCGCAAGCTGATCGGCGCGCCCGACGAGGACGGGGCTGGTTGCGCGTGGGGCCACGCCCTCAGGATGCCAGGAAACGCCGGTGCCCCGGGCCGACGGGGATCCGCCGCCCGGGGCAACGGCCAGGCTGTCTCCGGATGTTGCGGTTTTCATGTCATGAGGCCCGGCCGCCAACCGGGTCGCGGGGCTTGGCACCGGCCCGCTCGGCGGCTCCCGCCGTGGACAGCGCCGAAGCCCACTGGTCGGGTGTGGCGTCGGCCGGGACCCGCTGGGCCGGCACGGCAGCCGCCCGCCGCCTCGTCCACCACCGGGACCCGGCGGACCCGGCGGACCCGGTCCTGCGCCGCGGCGCGGCCTGCGCCGCCTTGCGGCTGGCCCGGCGGGCCTCGATCACCAGCCGGTCCGTGGCCGCCTGCTCGCGCCATTCCCGTATCCGGTCGGCACCTACAGCCGTGATGATCGAATACATCTTGCCCTCCTCGATACCCGGGCCTTCCTTGACCCGGCACTATCGAGGTTCGCCGTAAGGCACGGACCCGGGCATCGGGCAACTTCCCTATCTGCGTCCCTAGGTTTGGCCCCAGCCAGGCCGGCCGGCTCCTTAGACACCGGCCGGCTCCTTAGGCAGCAGCTGCACCAGCCCGGCGAGGACGAGCTCGACCGCGATCAGGAAGACGAGGCAGCCGCGGAACGCTGTTCCTCAGCCCGCGGACCGTGGGCTGCCACCTGTACAAGGCGCAGCCGAAGCCCGGCGTCGCGGCCCGGTCCGAGCTGCCCGATCTGCTCTACGATGAAGGCTAGGAGCCTTTCCCTGCCCACGTCGCGGCGTGCGGCCGCCGGGCCGGGAAGCGCCCGATGGAGGCGCGATGGTAATCGAGATCGCCGTTCCTGACGACTGGCCGCCCGCGTTAGCACTGGCCATCCGCTCGCTGTTCCAGCAGGCCGTGAACGGCGGGTACCCGCTGGTGACGTGGGCCAGGCCGGACGCCGACCCCGGCGCGGTCAAGGATGCACTCGCGCGCATCCGGGCCATGATGGAGGAATCCGGCCTAGCGGCGTGACCGTCCGGCGGGCGGGGCCACCGGGGGCGGGGCCACCGAGGCGCGCGGGCGCAGGGTCATCGGCTCGCGGACCATCACGTCACCGGCCGGGTGTCCCTCGACGCGCGCGATCAGCGCGTCCACCGCCGCGGCCCCGAGCTCGGGCAGCGGCATGCACACGCTGCTGACCGGGACCTCGAGATACGCCAGGCACTGGTCCTCGTCGAAGCTGACCACGGACATGTCGCCCGGCACCTCGACGCCCGCGGCGCGCAGCGCCGCCATGACCCCGAACAGCTGGGTGAGGTGGCCCACGCCGCACGCGGTCGGCCGGGGGCCGCGGCGCAGCATCTTCGTCGCTGCGTCCCAGCCGCCGTCCTCGTCCGGGGCGGCGTGCCGGACCGTGAGGTCGTGGCCGGCCGCCGCGCAGATCTGGCGCGCGGCGGTGGCCCGGCGGTGCACCGTGTCCACCGTGGGCGTCCCGTCGATGAGCGCGAAGCTCTGGTGGCCGAGCCCGGCGGCGTGCTCGAGGAACATCCGCACCGCGGCGGGCTCGTCCATCACCACGTCGTTGCCGCGATCGGGGCCGCGGCGGTTCACGTAGATGTGCGGCACCCCGGTCATCCCGTCCGCGTGTTCCGGGATGCGCAGCGGCGTGGCCAGCAGCAGGCCGTCGGCGCGGCTCTCCTCGACCAGGTAGCGGTAGTCGTCGGGCGGCTTCGGGTCCTCGGTCGGCTCCTCCGTGATCATGACGACGTAGCCACGCTCGCTGGCCCGGCGCAGCGCGCCGCCCAGCAGCCTGGCCCAGCTCGGGTTGCGCTCCAGCGGCAGCACGAACGTGAGCGCCCCGGTGCGCTGCCGCTTCAGCGCCCGGGCCAGCGCGTTCGGGCGGTAGCCCTGCTCGCGCGCCGTGGCCAGGATCCGCTCGTAGACCTCCGGGCGGATGGACTGCGCCGGGTCGCCGTTGAGCACCCGGGACACGGTGGACACGTGCACGCCGACCGCCTCGGCGATGTCGACCAG
>JASHQP010000101.1 GCA_030039095.1 Streptosporangiaceae bacterium | reverse complement strand
CCCGTCCGCCGGCGGGGCCGCGCTGCCCCGCCGTACCGCCCGCACTCGCCGTTCCGGCCGGCATCGCAGCGCGCACCGGCTGAGCCTGCCGTCGGACGCGCCGACGCTGCTGATCGCGGTGCCCGGCAGCGCCAGCGCCGCCAGCGACAGGATCAGCGGCGAGATCGCTGAGGCCGCCGGGGAGTCGTGCCAGGGCGCACACCTCCAGGTGGCCTACCTGGAGGGCAGCGAGCGCAGCCTGAACGAGGCACTCTCGGCCCCGGCACAGGGACCGTGGCCGGCGCTCGCGGTCGTGGTGCCGCTGCTGGCCGGGCCCCATCCGCGGTCAGACGCGATTCTGCAGCGGGCCATCGCGGGGGCGGCCGGGGAGGTCGTCCTCGCGGAGCACCTCGGCCCGCACCCGCTGCTCGCCGAGGCCCTGCATGGCCGGCTGGCCCAGGTGGGGCTGGCGAGGGAGAGCCGGGCCCGCGGGCTCAGCATCAGCAACGCGGCCAACGGCGTTCTGGTGCTGGCCGACCGGGGCGAGGATGCGGTCCGGGCCGCGGGAGTGGCCGCCGTGCTGCTGGCCGGCCGGCTCGCCGCCCCGGCGATGCACGCCTCCATCGATGACCCGCAGGGCGTCGCCGGCGCCGTGATGCGGCTCCGTGAGATGGGAGCCTCCCGGGTCGCGCTTGCCCCGTGTGTCATCGGGCCCGAGACCGATCCCGGGGAAATCGACGCGGTCAGCGCCGCGACCGGCGCGCTGGCCGCCCCGCCGCTGGGCGCGCATCCGGCGATCGGCCAGCTCGTGGCGATGCGTTACGGCAACGCGCTCGTCGGGCTGCGCCCGGCGGACAGTTCCCTCGGCTAGCGTGTCGGTCCCCGCCAGAGGGGAATCATTGCTGCGTTGAGGCCGCCCGCCGGGGCGCACGCCGCGACGGGGGCAGGGTACGGACAGCCAACCTTGGGGGCTCTATGAGCGGCAAGTTCGTTCTCGAGAAGGGCAGCAGCGGCAAGTACCACTTCAACCTCCTGGCAGGCAACGGGCAGGTCATCGCCACGAGTCAGCACTACGACAGCCACGAATCCGCGCTGCACGGGATCGAGTCGGTGAAGGCCAACGCCCCGGGCGCACAGACCGACGACCGGTCGGACAAATAACCCTCAGGCCCGCCACTAACTCTCACGCCCGCCACGGGTCGGTGTCCCGCTATTCGGAACCGGGCATTGACAGGGCGATTCGGCTGCGCTGAGCTTCGTACTGCGGGCGCCCCCGTGACGGGTGAGGTCTCCCATCCGGGCCGGCCGCGTCATCTGTGCGAATTCACCCAGAGAGGGGTGCTCGGCCGTGACCGAATGGGACGCCACCTCGTATGAGGGCAAGGACACCATCCTGCGCGTCGTCCGCACCGAAGCGGAGCGCATGTTCGAGCTGGCCGAACGGCCGGGCACGTGGGATGCACCGACGGCCTGCGAAAACTGGCGGGTCAAAGACATCATTGGCCACCTGATCGACACCACCGAGGGTTACTTCGCGGCGTTCGAGATCGCACGCAGCGGCGCCGAGGCGCCGGCCGCGTTCGGGCTGCCCGGCATGCACGAGCGGGCGGGTGAGCAGGCGATCGCGCTCGGGGTGCTGTCCCAGCAGGAAGCCATGGACCGGGTGCGCGGCGACCTGGACAAGATGGTGGGGATCCTGGAGCCGATGACAGCCGACGAATGGACCGGCTTCATGGTGCCGCACTTCTACATGGGCCCGGTGCCGGCCTTCTTTTACGCAGCCGGGCAGCTCATGGACTATGGCGTGCACACCTGGGACATCCGGCAGGGTACCGGCCGCGGGCACGGGATGTCCGGCGACGCGGCCGATCTGCTGGTGCCGTTCATGTTCGTGCTCTGGCAGTCGACGATCAAGGGCGACGCCGACCTCAGCCCGTTCACGATCGGGATCCGGGTGAGCGGCAGGAACGGCGGCGAGACCCGGGTCTCCGTCAGCGAGCAGGGCATGCAGTTCGAGCCCGGCAATGTCGACGATCTTCCTGCGGCCATCGACTTCGACGCCGGGAGCATGGTCCTGACCACATTCGGCCGGAGCAACTCGGGCACGGTGCGCGGCGACGCGGACCTTGCGGACCGCTTCTTGAACCTGTTTTACCGGATCTAGGCCGTTCTCCGCCTGGAGCATCCGTACGGGGCGTGCGCTTCGGCGGCTTCCTGCCAGCGAAGCTGGACAGCAAGCTCGCCGGCGCTCGTCGCGTGCACATAGAACGCCGGGGCGCCCTGATGGTAGTCCTGGATGAAGCCGCCACGTCGGCGCGCATGCCAGCCGGTATCCAGGTCAGCCCAGATCCGCCAGCCAGGGAAGAGTTCCCCGAGCGCCTCGACGCCGGCGTCTGCGAGCACTGCTGCACCCATGCTGCGCCACGCCCCCCTTTCGTCATGGCACGGTGGCCACGTTTTGTTCATATCAGAGCGGGCGCGCGAAGAGGAGTACTTCACTTCAATGTTGCGCCTGGGGGATTCCCTAATGCACCGAATCGTTGCTGGTCATGGGGGTATGTGCGCCGCAGGCTAGAGCCCGCGGAACACGAGGAGCGCAAGGTCGTCGGTGGGCGGATCTGAACCGAATTCGCGCACCGTGCGCTGGATTCTGGCGACCACAGATCCGGCGTTCAGATCCGGGCAATCGCCGAGGAGGTCCCGCAGCCCATCGTCGTCATCGAGCAGCCGGTCACCCGACCGGCGCTCCGTCACCCCGTCGGTGACGCAGAGCAGCACGTCGCCCGGGGACAGCCGGAAGGAATTCTCCTCGAACGTGACACCGTCCAGCACGCCGAGCAGTGGCTGCGGGTCCGCCACGGCTTCCACGCCGCCGGCCGAGCGCAGCACCAGCGGCTGGGGATGCCCGGCGCAGACCAGGGACACGGCGGCCGCCTCTCCCGCGGCCGGCGCGGGGATCAGTTCACCGTGGATCAGCGTGATGAACCGCGCCCGGGAGCCCTCGTCGACGATCAGCGCGTTCAGCCGCTCGAGCACGGTCGGGACGTCGTGGCCTTCCCGCGCCAGGATCCGCAGCGCGTGCCGCGTCAGGCCGGTCACCGCCGCGGCTTCCGGGCCCTTGCCGCAGACGTCGCCGATCGCGAACCGCCAGCGGCCCGGCGTGGCCTCGAACACGTCGTAGAAGTCACCGCCGACCTCGTTGCCCTCACCGGCGGCTTCGTACCCGGCCGCCAGCTCCATGCCGGGAATGTCGGGCAGTTCCGGCGGCAGCAGGCTCCGCTGCAGTGCGTTCGTGGCCTGCAGCTGTTCCGAGTACAGCCTGGCATTGTCCAGGGCCAGTGCCACGCGCCTGGTCAGGTCCTCGGCGAGTTCCACGGCCTCCCGGGCGAGGGCTCCCTCGCGGGGCCGCCCGATCACGAAGATCCCCAGGCTGCGATCACGCGCCACGAGCGGCAGGCACCAGGCCGGATCCGAGGCCAGCTCCGCCGCCACGACCGACCCGAGGTCGCGCGCTGATGCCGCGGCCGCGCCGAGCGACCATTCCCGAGGGCTCTCGCCCGCCCGCACCAGGGGCGCGGGTGCCTCGTTGAGCAGGCCGGTCAGCGTATCGATCAGGGATTCATCGGCGTGCCACACGTAGGCCGGGGTGAGCTCGCCGCTCTCACCCGGCAGCAGGGCGGCGCACCACGCCGCGAGCCGGGGGACGACGAGCTGCGCGGCAAGGGCGACGGTCTTCTCCTGGTCGAGGTTGCCGGCGAGCAGGTCGCTGGCTTCGGCGAGAAAGCTGAGCCGGGCCCGGCGGATCCGGTCGTGCTCGGCCAGCCTGGCCCGCTCGAGCGGCAGCGCGAGCCGGTCGGCCACGCCCTGCACCCGGGCCAGGTCCGCCTGGCTGAACCGGTCCGGCTCGGCCGCGGCCACCGCGAGCATCCCGGTTACCCGGCCCTCGGCGGCCAGCGGCACGGTCAGTAGCGAGTGCCGCGGCTCGCTGCGGACCTGCGCGAGGTCGGTCCCGCGCTCGGAGAACCTGTTGTAGAGGTCCAGGAACGTGGCCATCCCGGCCGGGCCTGCGGGCCCGCCGGCCTCCTCGCCGGCCTGAAGCTGCGGTATCCCGGCACCGGCCGCGGCGCGCATCCGGAGCTCGCCCTCCTCGTCGGCGATCAGCGCGTAGGCCGCGTCGGCGGCCGCCGCTTCGCGCGCCAGCTCGACGGCGTGCCCGAGCAGCTCGTCGTACCCGAGCTGGAGCGGGTCGGCGATCCGCCGCTGACGCGGCCTG
>JASHQP010000100.1 GCA_030039095.1 Streptosporangiaceae bacterium | reverse complement strand
GAACGGGAAGCCGCCCGGCAGATGCTCAGCGACCAGCCAGCCAACCGCCCGGCCCCGGGCACCGCCGTCGTCACGGACAAGGGCCTGTCCGGGGAGGAAACCGAAGAGTTCTTCAGCAGCGACGGCCTGCAGCTGACTCTGGTCCGCCCGGCCCGCAAAGACGAGAAGCAGCCCCGGTACTTCCCGAACTGGCTGCGGCAGCGTGTCGAGGCGATCATCTGGACGCTGAAGAACCAGCTCGGACTCGAACGCCATGGCGGCCGCGTCCCCGCGGGGCTGTGGGCCCGCATCGTCCAGCGGCTGCTCGCCCTGAACGCGGTCATCTGGCACAACTGGCTGATCGGCGCGCCGGTCAAACGATCCCTGGTCGCCTACGATCACGTAAACCCCTGACCTCTCCAGAAACCCCATTCAACGATCTAGGAGATGCGGAGCGGTTGCGGCCCCGGATCGTAGAGGCGACGGAGTGAGAACTCTAAGTGATCAAAGATCACCCAGAGTGATAGCAGCACGGCGGGCACCGGTCAAGCCGCATCGATCAATGACCACGATCAGGGACGGCCCGCGTGTTTCCGCTCAGCCTCTGGCACCTCAGCTGGGCGGCTGGGCCGGGCGCGTCGGCAGGCCGACTGCCTTCCATGCCCGGAAGCCGCCATCAAGATCGGTCGCCTGGCGCAGGCCAATCCGCCGTAGCGTGGCTGCGGCAAGGGTGGAGGCGTAGCCCTCGGAGCACATGACGATGATCTGCGCTTCGGGCCGGGCGAGCGCGGGAATGCGCGCCTCGCTGCGCGGGTCGAGCCGCCATTCCAGCACATTGCGGCCGATCACGATCGCCCCTGGGACCTCCCCCTCGGCCATCCGCTGCTCGAGGGGCCGGATGTCGACCAGGACGGCTCCGTCGGTGAGGACCGCGAACGCCGCTTCCGGGCGCAGCCGGGCCAGGCCGCTACGGGCCTCGGCCAGCAGCTCGTCAATGCTCGGTGCGTCGGTCGGCAGCGATTCGGACGTCAGCCTCGCCGCCGACGCCGAGGCGGTGGCGAGCGCGGTGCCGGAGCCGCCGCGGCCCAGCGCGCCCTCCGGCCCGTCGACTGCGGCGGTCTCTCTCGCAATCAGACCGTAATCGGTGGCGGTGTAGTACGTCATCGCCATCAGCGGCGGCGAGTAAGCATGAATGCTGGTCGCGGGCCCGCTGCCATCGTGCGCGACATCATGGACATGTGCCGGACCGAACGCCACCGCCTGGCTCGCCTGCAGGCTCCTGCGGGCGATCCGCCGTCCGTCCGGGGTCCGGTACTGCTCGAGCAGGCAGCCCTCGGCCACGGCGAACGACCCCGACGATCCGCCATGGTCATGCCAGTCGGTGTCCTGGCCGCGCTCCCAGGCCAGCAGCCAGACATCGCAGGAGTTGGACCGGTGCAAGGGCAGATACCAGCGCACGTCCGGGTCCCTGACGACCAGGTCCGCCCACAGGCTACGGCGAGCCGCCAGGCCGGATGTGACAGCACGCAGCTGAGCGGGCGTAAGGCGCCCAGTCTGCGGGACCAGGCCGTCGAGCACCTCAGCGACCACCTGCTGACGCTCGGGCGTGACACCCCAGCCGGGCTGCAGCCCTGATCCGATCTGCCCTCGCTGATGGACAACCCCGCTTGTTGTGCTCGACACAGCTGACACACGACCTCCCTCGCGACAAGTGCCATCATCATGGAGCAGCAGGCACTCATGCCGCCAGCCCTACATGTCTCTGACCTGCCTCAGTGTGGCACGGCAGTAAGTCGGCTGAGCACTTCGTCCAGCCAGTCGGACATGACGCGGTGCTCGAGGCTGAAGCTGTCGAGCTGGCGGTACAAGACGGTGCCCTCCTCGGGTGTCCCAGTGGTACCAAACCGGCACGGCGTGGGGAGCACCATCGGCTCGCAGTGCGGAAATCACACCGAGCAGGGGTGGGCTGGCCTGATCCAGGATCACGCCGATCTCGGCGGGGGTCATTGCGGTCCTCCCGGGCCCGGCTGTTCTGTCGGGCTGAACCGGGGCGAGCGTGTGGAACGTCTGGTGGCAGGCGGCGGGCGTGGTTCATGCTGTTGACCTTCGATCCGAAGGAGTGAATCGAACTCTAGCTTTATTTCCTACTTCACATTCCGGGGCTGGCCGGTAATGCTGGCTCGGGCCATAAGAACGCGCGGGTATCGCGACGCAGAGGAGCCGGTGTGGAGTATCTGCGGTTGGGTTCGGCGGGGCTGAAGGTGTCGCGGATCGGCCTGGGCATGATGAGCTACGACGACAGCGGGACGCGGGCATGGCACCTGGATGAGGACGCGGCGGAGCCGATCGTGGCCAGAGCTGTCGAGGCCGGGGTGACGTTCTTCGACACCGCCGACATGTACTCGGGCGGGCGGAGCGAGGAGATCACCGGTCGGCTGCTGGGCAAGCTGTTCGCCCGCCGTGAGGACTACGTGCTGGCGACGAAGGTGTATTTCCCGATGGGCGCGGGCCCGAACGACGGCGGGCTGTCCCGCAAGCACGTGCTGGCGGCCATCGATGCCTCGCTGACCCGGCTCGGCACCGATTACGTGGACCTGTATCAAGTTCACCGCTGGGATGACCAGGCGCCCGTCGAGGAGACGATGGCCGCGCTGCACCAGGTGGTGCAGTCGGGCAAGGCGCGCTACATCGGGGCGTCCAGCATGTACGCCTGGCAGTTCGCCAAGGCCCAGAGCACCGCGGACGGCCATGGCTGGACCAGGTTCGTCTCCATGCAAAACCACTACAACCTGGTCTACCGGGAGGAGGAGCGGGAGATGATCCCGCTGTGCCTGGACCAGGGTGTCGGCGTCATTCCCTACAGCCCGCTAGCCCGCGGGCTGCTGACAGGTTCCCGGGAGCGCGACGGTCGGCGGCGGACCGTCCGGGGCGGCAGCGATCCGCTGGCGGACGACATGTACACCGATGCGGATTTCGACGTGGTCGAGGCGGTGCGCGAGGTTGCCGCCGGGCGCGGACTGCCGCCCGCGCAGATCGCGCTGGCCTGGCTGCTCGGCAGGCCAGCGGTGACGGCGCCGATCGTGGGGGCGACCAGGCTGGCCCACCTAGACGACGCGGTCGCGGCGGTCGGCCTCACGCTGACTGGGCAGGAAGCGGCCAGCCTGGAGGCGGCATACCGGCCGCACCCTGTCCTCGGCCACTCCTGATGACAACTCACCAGGCCGCCGCCGGTGATGCCGTGAATCACCGCGCTGCCCGCAACCTCCTCCGGCGCGTGCCGATCATCGACAGCTTCCCGGTCAATGGTCGTCGGCGGCTCGTTGCACCGCATCACCGCTGACCCCGCTACTCGAACGGCGGTACGAAGGCGTCTGCGCGCCGGGGGCTGCGTCGAGGATCGGGGTGTCGGGAGCCGCCACGTCCTGGGGCCGGTGTACGGCGACCCCGGCGACGACCAGCGCGACGCCGGCGATCTCGAACGGTCCGGGGATCTGGGAGAGCACAATGATCCCGATAACCGTGGCGATCGCGGGCAGCAGCGCCACCATCGTTGCGTACGTCGCGCGTGGCAGCCGCGCCATCGCCAGCTGATCGGTGACGTAAGGGATCACCGACGAGGACACCCCTACACCGATCCCGGCCAGTACCGCCACCGGATCGCTGAACGCGGGCATGGCCTGCCAGCCGCCGATTGGGCAGATCACCACGGCAGCGATCAGCATCGCGGCACCCAAACCGTCGATCCCGCTCAGCTGCGGCCGTTTGGCGACCCGGTCGGCAAGCACGATGTAGACCGAGAACAGCGCCGCGTTGCAAAACGCGAACACGAACCCGAGCACGGCCCCGGCCAGCTGCACGTCGGTCAGCAGGTACACGCCGCCGACCGCGAGCGCGAGCGCGGCGACGTTGCGCATACGGCGCGCGCCGAGCGCCGCCAGGCCGATCACAGGCAGGAACTCGATCGCCGACACCGTGCCCAGCGCCAGCCGGCTGATCGCCTCATAAAAGCAGGCGTTCATCACCGCCAGCACCACGCCCCAGCCCGCCAGCAGCCACCGGCCCGACCGGTCCAGCTGCGCAAGCGCACGCCACGGCCGCCGCCAGGCGGCGAAGATCACCGCCGCGGACACAATCCGCAGCCACGCCACACCCAGGACCTGCACGCGGGTGAACAGCAGCACCGCAAATGACGGGCCGAGATAGTGAAAGATCGCGCTGACCAGGAAGTACAGGTGCGGCGGAGCCTGCGAGACCCGCGCCGCAGCACGCGACAGCCCGACCGGGGCCGAAGGCATCCCGCTGGAAGCGGTCGGCTGAGCCTTGCCCAGGCCCATGGGGTCGCGATCCATGAGGCATAGCTTTGCTGGAGAGTGAGCGGCTTGTACATGGCGGAGCATAGGTATAGTCGCGGTTATGCCTGGTAATCTGAGGCGAAATAGCCGTAACGGCAATGGTGCCCTGCTGGACGCGATCAACCTGCAGCTGCTCGCTGAGCTGCAGTCCGACGCGCGGATCAGCCTCGCCGAACTCGGCCGGCGCGTCGGGCTGTCCTCCCCGGCAATCGCTGAGAGGCTGCAGCGACTCGAAGACGAGCAGGTGATCCTCGGCTACCACGCCGAACTCGATCCCCGGGCACTTGGCTTGAGCCTCAGCGCCGTCGTTCGCGTCCGGCCCTCGCCCGGCCAGCTACACAAACTAGCCGAAGTCGCCCAGCAGATCCCCGAGGTCGTCGACTGCCGGCGGATCACCGGCGAGGACTGCTACATCATCACCATCCACGTCCGCTCGATCGAGCACCTCGAGGAGATCATCGACCGCTTGGCCGCCTACGGACAGACCACCACGTCAATCCTGCAGTCAGCGCCCGTCCGTAACCGCGGCATAGCGCTCGACACCCTCCCCGGACGATAACCCGTGCCCCGGCTTGCTGCACCGGCTCCGGAACCGTATGTCGTGCGTCCGGAACCAGCGGCTTGCTCCTCGTCATAGGCGGGGACCCGGCTCACCTGAGCCCGTCCGTGCCGCGCTGGGGAACCGGGGCATGACCTCGGCTGCGAAGAGCGTGACGGTGGTGCGCTGCTGCGGGAGCGGGCACAGGCCGGCCAGAGAGGGGCGGAGGTTGACGGAGCCCACGCCGCAGGAGTCACCCAGTTCCGCGATCTTGCCGGCGACCGTGTCGGGAGACCCTACCAGGGCCGTCTCCTCGCAGAAGCGTTCCGGGTCGAGGTCACTGCCGGCGGCCAGGCCCGGTGGTTCCCGCGAGACGCCACGGCCGTACCTCGCGGTGAGCTGCCGGAGCAGGGGCAGGGCAAGTTCCCTGGCCGCGGAGTCGGACTCGGCAATCAGGCAGAACCGCTCCACAGGTGACTCCGCCACCGGCCCGCCGCGGTCGGCGAAGCCCTCGAGGAACCGAGCCAGGGAGGCCCGGGACAGCATAGCGGGCGAGATCACTGGATACCCGCGCTCGGCAGCCCAGCTCACGAGCCGGTCGTCGGCGGCGGTGACAGTGACGAATACCGGAGGATGCGGACGCTGCGCAGGCGTCGGCGTCACCCGGTGCGCGATCCCGGCGACCGGAACCGGCTGGCCCGCCCAGAGGGCGAGGATGGCGTCGAGAGCCGCCTCCACTGTCGGCGCGGGCTGCCGGTCACATCCGAAGGCAGCCGCGAGGGGCTGCCCGGCGCCGCCGATGCCCAGGTTGACGCGGCCGCCGGAGATGCAGTCGATCGTGGCGACGTCCTCCGCCAGCCTTGTCGGGTCGTGCAGTTGCACGAGCAGCGGCGAGAAACCGATCCGGATCCGCCGCGTGCTGGCGGCAATCGCCGCCGCCAGCACGATCGGCGACGACGGGCCGCGCCGCGTCTGAGCCTGCTCTGCAGGGGCACCGGTGAGTGCGAAGTGCTGCTCGCCCAGCCAGAGGCAGTCGTATCCGAGCGCGTCGGCGGCCGCAGCCTGCACCAGCTTCGAGTCCGGACTCGAAGCGCTCAGCTCGCCCCGGCCTCCCGGCAGGCCGAACCGCATGGCCGTCATCGTGGTGCATCAGTCATGAGCCAGGCTCCATCACCAGGGCCGCGCGTCCGCCATCGAGCACGCCAAGCCATCGCGCAACAGCAACTGACTACCAGAATGGCTCCCACCTGTCGATGATATATTTGAAATGGTCGGGATGGCGGGATTCGAACCCGCGGCCTCCTGCTCCCAAACAAACTCCAACCGGTCGCCAGCAATAGCTCGGCGTCGCCTGGCGTGGCGTTTAACTGGGACGATGCTCGCTGGATATCGCCCGACCTGGCCTGGTGTCTGTGAACGTTGGCTCCCACTTTGGCTCCCGCCTCGGCCAGCGTTTCCGCATTGCTGATAGGCGTGCAGACGGCCGTGAACAAGCCGTCGCAGAAAGTCAGGCGGACGGGCCAGGGCACTGGTCGGTAGCGTCAGAAGCGTGGCGGACCGGCCATGCACCTGTCGGCGACGTGACCACAACTTATTCGGCAGATCAACCATCTAGCTCTCGGCAGATCAACCACATGCAAAGTAGACTGCCAGAATGCAGCCTCCAACTGGCCTCATCCCTCGTCATGCGCAGACGGCTGTCACCGCCGCCCTGTCCGACACCCGCGTGGTAGTCATCAACGGAGCGCGGCAGACAGGCAAGAGCACCCTTGCCCGGCTGGTTATGGCAGATTTCCCCGGTTCTGAGTTGCGCTTTCTCGATGAGGCACCGGTCCGCGCGGCCGCGCTGGCAGACCCGGCCTTCTTCGTCCGCCACAGCGGCCTCCTCGTCATCGACGAGGTGCAGCGCGCGCCCGATCTGTTCCTTGCCATCAAGCACGAGGCCGACACCGATCCGCGACCCGGCCGTTTCTTGCTCACTGGATCGGCCCGGCTCACCGGGCTACGCGATATCCCCGACCTGTTGCCCGGCAGGTCGGAAACCATCGAGCTCTCCCCCCTGTCCCAGGGCGAGATAGACCGCCGCCCTGACGGCTTCGTCGCCGCCGTCCTCCGGCACGGCGTCGCCCTCCGCGTACCAGCCTCGGACCTGCGACGTGACGACTATCTCGAGCGGGCATTGCGCGGCGGTTACCCAGAGGCGGTCCGCCGCACCGACACCGGCCGCCGGGCCCGCTTCTTCGAGTCCTATATTTCAGATCTGGTCAACCGCGACGTCCGGCAGCTCACCGACATCGAGCGTCCCGCCGACATGCGCCGCCTCGTGAACCTGGTCGCTGCCTCGACCGGCTCGCTCGCCGTCCCGGCGTCCATGGCCAGCCGCCTGCAAGTCCCGGCCAGCACGGTTAAGCGTTACCTGGACCTGCTCGACCTGCTGTTCGTCACCCGCCGCATCCCCGCCTGGTCCAGCAACCTCGCCACCAGGGCAGTCGCCACGCCAAAACTGCTCCTGACCGACTCCGGGCTCGCAGCCCATCTCACCGGAATGAGCCTGCGGCGCGCCCGGCAGCCCACCGCCCCCGTCGGCCCGCTGATAGAGACCTTCGTACTCGGCGAACTCACCCGCCAGCTCTCCCTCGCCGATGAGCCCGTACGGCTCTATCACTATCGCGACCGAGACCACTACGAGGTAGATGCGGTGCTCGAGGCACCGTCAGGCGAAGTCATCGCCTGCGAAGTCAAGGCTGCGGAAACAGTCCGATCCGGTGACTTCCGCGGCATCCAGCGAATCGCCAGGCGACTCGGCGACCGCCTAACGGCCGGAATCGTCCTATACGCCGGCGGCCAGGCGCTCCCTTTCGGAGAACGGCTCCGCGCCTGGCCAATCTCAGCCCTGTGGACACTCGGTCCCGACGCAGCTGGCGGGCCAGCTTAAATGGCAGCCCGTAGAGAGGGCCGGGTGGTGTTGTAGTGCACCAGCTACTCGGTCAGGACCTAGCGCAGGTGGCGCTCGTCGAGGAGGTGACCCTAGCCGGGGCGGCAGACCTTCGAAGCGTACGTCCTCGACAAGTGGCTGCCGAATCATCAACTGGAGCCCGGCGTGCGAGGCGAGTACCGGAGGCAGATACGCAAGCACCTGCTGCCGTTTCTTCGGGCCAATGAAGATGCGTGACATCATGCCCGAGCAGGTCCGTCAGTGGGTCACCAGAATGAAGACACAAGGATCACTGCTGCCGAGTTCGAACTTCTCTACAAAGCCTTGCCGAACGCGGACGCTCAGCTACTGATCGAGACTGATATCGAAAGGTCCGCGCTGGGGCGAGTTGACGGAGTTGCGGGTCCGGGATCTGGACCCTGCGACGCGGATCCTGACCGTCAGTCGCGCCGTGGTTGAGGTCCCCCCTGACGAGCACCCATCCGGAGGCCGGTTTCTCGTCAAGGGCTACCCGAAGGACGAGGAGTACCGGAGGTTCAAGCTCAGCGCTCAGGTCACCGCCGAGATCATGGCTCTCGTCAACGCTCGCCGGCTGGGGCCTGATGACCTGCTGTTCAGCTACCACGCTCCGGACCCGCCGGGCAGCAGGCAAGGACGACCCTCGCACCCCGCGCGGCAGAGAATCCGACGGGCACATCCCGGCCGACGCCTTCGCCAGGCTGAGCGTCGGCCTGCTCGTACTGAAGATGACTCGCCAGCACACCCACGCGCGCGCCGAGGAACCGCGCATCGTGCCGGCCCTTATGCTCGCCCCGTCGCCCACCATCACTGGCACCGCCCGCTCCACTGAGGCGAACGGCAACACCACCACCACGTATCTGCGCTGGCCAGCGGAGCCGCTGCGGCATCGCAGCTCTTCGGGCCCGCGCCCGGGAGTGCTGCGTGATGCCAGCGCGCTATACCGCTATGCCGCCGCACGCGGTGAGCGGCTCAGCCAGCAAACTCTGGCCCGGCAGTTGCGCCGCCACGGACACCGGTTCCCCAGGGAGCACCTGCGCCTGATCGCCGAGAGCATCGACCTGACCGCCAACCGAGCCGCGTAACCCGGCCCAAGAGGGGAAGGCGAGCGGCCAGTTCAGAAACCTGCAGAGGCGAGGGATTCAGTTCTGGTTCGAGGCTGCCCTGCTGGCCAGGACGGGTATGGCGGCGATCTTCGTGGGGGTCAGTTGTTCCCAGTACAGGCCGTGCGGTCGCCTCGGCGGGCCGCACTCGATCACTTCGTCTGCTGTGACGACCAGGTCAACGCTGAAGTCGTGCTCGCTCTCCGGAATTGCTTCGTCGACGACTTGCAGGCGGTGGACGGTCGTGACGATCAGCGTGGTGGGGCCGATCAGCCCGGCCTCTTGCAGCAGGGCAACCTCGATATCTGAGTAACCGGCGCCCTTGCCCAGCCGGGCGCCGTCCCGGTTGACCGCGACGCTGCCGCAGACCACCATGTCAACCGGCCGCATCTGGTCAACACCGGTCCTCTGGGCAACCCTGGCGGCTCCTTCGCGGGATGCGGCCACCGGCGGCGGCACCGTCAGGGTGCCTGGGTCAAGAACATAGAACGGGCAGTCCTCAGCGAGCATAGGGACAGCCATGTAGAGCAGCTTGCCGTCGCGCAGCGCTCGCTCTCGGACGGGAAGCTGTGCCCGGTCCGGGACTGCCTTGACGACGTGGGCGGCACGCCACGCAGCCAGGCCCGCAAGCCGGATGGCCGCCGCGTCGGCTCCGGTGAAGGCAGGAATGTGGCCGTGCACGCCGCGGTCAACGGCGTGCTCGCGTTCCAGCAGATCCCACACCTGCGTGCGGAGCGCTTGCTTGGCTTCGTCGATTCCCGCGCCCACCGGCAACCGCCCTATGCCGCCATCAGGGCCATGATCCGGTCGTACACGTCCTGGACGCCGGAGTTCTGCCGCCAGCGCCGCAGTTGGCGGCCCGCGGTGAAGATGACATTCAGGCCCCCGCCGCCCCGGCTGACTTCGGTCACGTCGATAGCGAGGTGCAGGCTGGCCACAGCTGCGTCGAGGGCGCCCTGGCTGATGTAGGCAAGGGCGAGGTTGCCGAGGACCAGCGCATGCGGCTTCGAATGACGCTCCTGGAGGGCCTGGGCCGTCTCTTCCAGAAGGCTCACAGCAGCCTTGGCGTCGCCCAGGAACAGGTAGCACGATCCCGCGAGCCGGCCAGGCTGCGCAGGAGAGAACAGGTCAATGGCCGGATCACCGGGCTGAATCTGGCCGAAGTGCGCTTCAGCGTCTCCGAGTGCCTGCTCGCATTCACGCCGCTCACCGAGCATGGCGTGCGCCTCGGCAGTGTGGAGCACCGCCAGTCCTGTAATGACTTTGCTGGTGGTCGCGGTGATGTGGGCGGTGCGTTCGGTGAGCGCGAGCCCTGCCTTCGGATCTCGCCAGCCATACAGGGCGACGAAACTCTTACGCAGCGCTGCCAGCCCTTCAGCGGCGTTGTTGCCGCGCTCACGGGCTGCGTCGATCGCCTGCTCGAAATAGCCGACTGCCGTGTCATGATCGCGCCGCTGCGAGGCGTCCCAGACCAGCTGACCCATCAACGTCGCCGCCTCAGCCTCGGCCTCGTGCAGCTCATGGCGCACGTACGGCCGCCTCACATGCATGCGCAGGAAGACGACCTGGCCTAGGCACTGCGCCGCCTCGGGAATCAGCAGTGTCGAAGGGACACGGTCGTATCGCTCATCAAGACTGCGGACCTGCTCCCGCAAGTGAGCCACGGTCACCAGGTCGACGCCGCGAGGATGTGCCAGAACGTACCGCAGTCGCTCCGGCTGCAGCGGCTGGGCATGCTCCGGATCATCCGTCTGATCTGCCCGCCGTGCTCTGGTGACGGCGGCGGCCTTGTCGAGTTCCGCAGGAGGGATTTGTAAGACGGCTGCAAGATGAGCGCGCCAGTACGGGGTGGGGATCCGCCGCCCTGTCTCCCAGCGAGCGACCATGCTGCGGTCAGGTACTCCGTCGCTGCGCCCAGACACCTCGCGTAGCGCCGCCGCCAGAGCGTACTGGGATTTACCGACGTGCTCGCGCACCCGCACGATTAACTCGCCGACCGTCTCCTCCGTTAGCCACCAGTCACCCATACACGGCTCCTCGTCGCCCTCAGCGAAATCGGCTGTGGCCCCCATCGTGGCCCCTGTGGTGGCCCTCCGCCAACTCTGGCTGACGATGCCATCCTGCCCAAGTGGAAACAAACAGCGCAGCCGGGCCAGCGGCGGTGCGGGCGCCCGTCACGAACGCCTGCCCGGCGATGAGCCGACTGCCCGCCGTCGGCGCTATAGCGCTGTATGCCAGCATCTACATCGATCCCACCTTCAACACCGCCGTCCGCTCCTACTTCCTGAGACTCGCCGGCCTGGAACCGTCACGCGTCGCTTGGCTTGATGCCACGCTGGACCCAGCAGAACTGGCACAGCTGACCAGGACGCGGCTGCGACCTCTGGTGACGCACCGCCCTATCCGGGGAACCGCATGAAACAGATGCCGCTGTGGGACCGAGTGATCTTCTGTGACTGGCATGGCGTGCTGTCCCGTGACCCGTTCTGGGTCTCTATCCGCGGCAGTGCTACCCATCCGCTGCACGCCAGACTCGAAGTCGGCATGGCCGGGGTATTCAACAGCGAAAAGGGCCTAGCCAACGAGTGGATGAAGGGCCTGCTGTCCTCCGGCCAGATCATCGATGAGATGGGGATCCAGCTCGACCGGCGGTTCCGCGACGACTTCCTGGCCCGCCGCTTAGACCTCGACTGCGCCCGGATGCGCGTCAACGCTGAATTGTTCGAGCTGCTGCGCCTGATGAGGGCCGAGGCGATGGTCGTGATCGCCACCGACAACATGGACTGCTTCGCCCGCGCATTCGACCAAGCGCAACGGCGCAGGCGCAGCCCGGCCCGCGAGCGCGAGACCCTGGCTGACTGGGCGGTCATCTGTGACGACCTGATCTGCTCCAGTCACGTCGCCGCGCTCAAAGGCGAGGACCCACAAGCATTCTTCGGGCCATGGCTGGCCACTAACGGAATGGGTTTCGCCGACGCCGCGCTCATAGACGACCGCGCCGACAATTGCACCGCCTTTAGTTCCTGCGGTGGCACTGCCATCCGCTGGAAGATGGGCCCCGATGACGTGGGCGACGTCACCGGGGCGCTCAAAGAGTGGCTGGGTGCGCGAGCCCAAGCCGCAGAAGCCAGGTAGCGCCACTGGCAGCGCTCGCCAAGAGGTCGCTCCAGCATCAATGGCCTGGACTGGATGCAACTGGACGGCCGAGGATCGGCAGCACAAGGAGGTCGCCTCGGGCAACACCGGTTGCTGTTGTCGCGCGGCTGGCCGGGCATGGCTGCACGACTTGCGCAAGCGTGACCGGGCCAGCGCCATCCAGGTCGGCCAGGCCATCGGCTTGCTGCTCGAAGCCGGACCGGAACTGGGCCGCCCGCTCGCGGACCGCATCCACCACTCCCGGCTGAGCAACCTGAAGGAATTGCGGCCGGGCTCCGCGGGACGCAGCGAGATCCGCATCCTGTATATCTTCGACCCCCGGCGAAATGCGGTCCTGCTGGCAGCCGGAGATAAAGCTGGCAAATGGGAGGCCTGGTACCGGCAGGCGATCCCACTGGCCGAGCAGCGTTACGAGGACTACCTGAAACAAGAGGACATCCGATGAGCCGCAGCGAGTTTCACCACTACTCCCGCGATGAGTTCTTCACCGAGTTCTATCCCGACCCTGCTGACAAGGACGCCATCGCCGCCGGGATGAAGCAACTGCGCGCTGAGCAGCGCGCCTTCCGGCTCGCCGAGATGCGCCGCCGCCTCGGTATCACTCAGGCCCAAGTCGCTGCCCGGATGGGGATCACCCAAGGTCGCGTATCCGCCATCGAGCACGCCAAGCCAGGCACCACCGAACTGCGCACCCTGGCCACCTACGTCGAAGCCCTCGGCGGCCGCTTGGAGATCATCGCCGACTTCGGCGACCAGCGGCTCGCCTTCATCGAACCCGGCACCGAAGCAGCCTGACCCGATCAGCACCCATGACCGGCAGACCATGGCAAACGGTCACGCGAAAGGGCGGCTCGGCACACGTCCTAACGGACCCCTCCGTCATTCAGCGCTTTCTCGCGACGAGACACCAATGCGGGCAGGCGTGACTGGTGAGCGGTGATGTTCAGCCGACCTCGAGCTACAACAACTGGCTACCAGGTTGGCTCCCACCAGTAGATCGCATATTCGAAAAATGGTCGGGATGGCGGGATTCGAACCCGCGGCCTCCTGCTCCCAAATCAGCTCCATCTGGTCGCTCCATGTAGCTCCACGTCGCCCGATGTGGGCTTCATCTGCGGTAATGCTGGCTGGATGTCGCCCCACGTCGCCTGGTGGCTGTGCACGTTGGCTCCCACTTTGGCTCCCACCAGAACTGGGCTTCTCCTTATCGAACAGAAAATTGGTTCTGCATGCCTGGAGCGATGTCCTCCGTTCCCGGCTACTGAGTAGGTGTCCCCCTGTTGCAGCGGTTGGTCACGGCCAAGCGGCTCCTGCCAGGCGCCCACGCACTCGTCCAAGGCAGCGGAGACGGTGG
>JASHQP010000099.1 GCA_030039095.1 Streptosporangiaceae bacterium | reverse complement strand
ACGGCGCCCCGGCCCGGGTGACCTCGCGCCGCGGCACGATCGTGCTGGCGACCCGGTACTCCTACCGGGAGGGCCGCGGCAGCTGCTTCATCCCGTTCCACTTCCGCGAGGCCGCGGCCAACCTGCTGACGATCGACGCGATCGACCCGGTCGGCAAGATTCCCGAGTTCAAGTTCTGCGCCGTGCGGATCGAGCCGGCGGCCGGGGCGGAGCTGACCGGGTCCGCCGGCGAGGCCGTGCCCCAGGCCCAGGGGCGCTGATGGCCCGGGCCCAGGCGCGGGTTCCGGGTGTCGAGGCGCGCGCGGGCAAGTTCCCCGGCCCGAGCCTGATCCCGGCGCTGCAGGCCATCCAGGAGCGGGTCGGCTGGCTGCCGCGCGAGGAACTCGAGGCGCTGTCGCGGGACACCCACCGGCCCCTGTATGAAATACAGGGACTGATCTCGTTTTACCCGCATTTCCGCACCACGCCACCGCCACCGGTGACGCTGCGGGCCTGTCACGACCTTTCCTGCTGGCTGCAGGGCGCCGACCAGCGCCTGTCCGGGCTTCAAGAGCGTTACGGCGGCGACGCCGAGGTTGAATTCACCGAGGTGTCCTGCATCGGCCGGTGCGACGTGGCGCCCGCGGTCGCGGTCAACGAGGTCCCGGCCTCCGCCGACGACGCGGACGCGCTCGTCACCGCCGCCCGGACCGGCCACCGGACCGAGCCCGTGCCGCGGGTCTATGGCGCCGGCGCTCCCTGGCCCAACGACCCCTACCCGGCCGGCGCGGCCACGGCGGGGCGGTACGCCGCGTTCCGGAAGGTCCTCTCGGGTGAGCTGGGGGCCGATCAGGTGATCGCCGCGCTTGCGGACGCCGGCCTGCGGGGGATGGGCGGCGCGGGCTTTCCCACCGGGCGGAAGTGGGGGCTGGTGGCCGCGCAGGCGGCCAGCCCGAAATACGTGATTTGCAACGCGGACGAGTCGGAGCCCGGCACCTTCAAGGACCGGCAGATCCTCGCCGAGCAGCCGCATCTGGTGCTGGAGGGGCTGCTGCTCGGGATGGCCGTGGTCGGAGCCGAGGAAGGCTGGGTATTCATCCGGCATGAATACGGCCAGGAAGAGGCGGTGATCCGCGGTGAGATCGAGGCGCTGCGGGAGGCCGGCCTCGTCGGGGAAACAGTGCCCGGGAAAGGCGTGGCGGGCAGCGGACGGCGGTTCTCGGTCGAGGTGTTCACCTCGCCGGGCGGCTACATCCTCGGCGAGGAGTCCGCGCTGATCGAGTGCATGGAGGGGCACCGGGGGGAGCCTCGCAACAAGCCGCCGTTCCCCGGGACCTACGGCCTGTGGGGGCAGCCCACGCTGATGAACTCCGTCGAGACGTTCGCGCACGTGCCGGTCATCGTGGCGAACGGGGCCGGCTGGTGGAAGGCGCAGGGCACCGGGGGCGGCACCGGGCTGAAGTTCTTCGCGGTGTCCGGCCACGTCGAGCGGCCCGGGGTGTACTGCGTGCCGATGGGCACGACAGCGCGCCGCCTGCTGGAACTGGCGGGCGGGGTGAGCGGCGGCCGGGCGGTCGGCGCGATCCAGCCGGGCGGCGCCTCGTCGAACTTCCTCGGGCCGGACCGGCTCGACGTGCCGCTGAACTTCGACACGCTGGCCGAGGCCGGGTCGATGCTCGGCTCGGGCGCCCTGGTCGTGATGGCCGAGGGCACCGACCTGCTCGCCGCGGCCACGAACGTGCTGCGCTTCTTCCGTAACGAGTCGTGCGGCAAGTGCGTCCCGTGCCGGGTCGGGTCCGCCAAGGCGCACCAGATCCTCAGCGGCCTGCTGGAGCGCGGCGGCGGCGTGGCCGACGTGGACGCGCGCATCGGTGAGCTGGAAGAGACCCTGCGCAAGACGTCGATCTGCGGGCTCGGCCAGGTGGCCCTCGGGCCGGTGGCGAGCGTGCTCGAGCTTGGAGACCAGCAACGGAGCCCGTGACGCCGGCGGCCCGGGGTCGTGAGTTCTTCGCCACCCGCACCGTTGCGGAGGCCCTGGCCGGCTTCCGGCCCGGGCGGCGGACCCCGGCCGAGACCATGCCGATCACCGGCGCCCTGCACCGGATTCCGGCGGCGCCGGTCACCGCCGCGCAGCCGCTGCCCGGCTTCGCGCGCTCGACCGTGGACGGCTACGCGGTGCGGGCGGCCGACACCTATGGCGTCTCCGACGGGCTGCCCGGCTATCTCGACGTGGCGGGCGCGGTCCGGATGGGCGCCGCGGCCGACGTCGCGGTCGGCCCCGGGACCGCGGTCGCGATGCCGACCGGAGGCATGCTGCCACCCGGCGCGGACGCGGTCGTGATGGTCGAGTACACGGCCCAGGCGATGTCCGGGACCATCGAGGTGGTCCGGCCGGTGGCCCCGGGCGACGGGGTCGTCCGGGCCGACGAGGATGCCGCACCTGGCGCCGCGATCGTGCCGGCCGGGCGGCCGCTGCGGGCCCAGGACCTGGGCATGCTCGCGGCCGCCGGTGTCACGAGCGTGACCGTGCACGCCCGCCCGGTGGTGACGGTCTTCTCGACCGGCGACGAGGTGGTGCCGCCGGACACCGCGGCGCTGATGCCCGGGCAGGTGCGTGACGCCACCGCGGTCGCGCTGGCCGCGCTGATCACCGAGGCGGGCGGCGATCCGGTCCCTGGCGGGATCGTCGCTGACGACCCCGGCCTGCTCGAGGATGCGCTGCGCCCGGCGCTCGGCGACAGCGACCTGATCGTGATCTCGGCCGGATCGTCGGTCGGGGCACGGGACGAGACCGCCACCGCCGTCGGCCGGCTGGGCGAGCCGGGCATCTGGTGCCACGGCCTGGCGATCAAGCCGGGCAAGCCCACGCTGCTCGCGGACTGCGCGGGCGTGCCGGTCATCGGGCTGCCCGGCAACCCGCGGTCCGCCCTCGTGGTCTTCCGGCTGATCGGGATGCCGCTGGTGCGGCTCGTCGGCGGGTGCACCCGGCCGCCCGCCGAGGCGACCGTGCGGGCCCGGCTGGACCGCGACCTGGCCTCCGCGACGGGCCGGCTGGACGTGGTCCAGGTCCGGGTTGCCGGCGGCTGCGCGAGCCCGGTCTTCGGGATGTCGGCGCTGCTGTCCGTGCTCACCGCCGCCGACGGATACGTGATCATCCCCGAGGACGCGACCGGCCTCGACGCCGGCACCGAAGTCGAGGTCACCCTGTACCGTTGATCGCGGCCATGAGCAACAGCCCATTTATCCGCGATGTC
>JASHQP010000098.1 GCA_030039095.1 Streptosporangiaceae bacterium | reverse complement strand
CCTCGTGGCCACCTTAGCGGTGAGCAGGCGCGCGGACCTGACGGACGCGCAGTGGGCGGTGCTGGAGCCGCTGCTGCCAGCTGGCGGGGTGCGCGGGCGCCCGCCGAAGTGGGCGAAGCGGCAGCTCATCGACGGGATCCGGTGGCGGGTGCGGGCAGGTGCGCCGTGGCGGGATGTGCCGGCGGAGTACGGGCCGTTTATGTGGAATCAGAGATTGATTGTCAAGTCTTCCTTGCGGGCAGTTCGGGGTCCTGATGGCAGCTGGTCACGCGGAGGCGGGATGGGGTGGGCCTTGCCGGACGTCGATGATCGGCAGGATGGTCGTCGTGGCCGGGGCCCTGATCTCGCGGGGAGTGGGGCCTGCTGGGGTGGCGACGTCAGCCAGGCGCTGGAGGAGCTGGTCGAGGGCGGCGTGGCCGTCGTCGACGGCGGCTCGTTCGTCTTCGGTGAGGGGGACAGCGGCGAGCATGCGCTGAAGGTTGTCCTTGGCTTCTAGCAGGAGCGCCCTGGAGGAGTCCTTGGGGGTGTAGAAGTCGCATTTGGCGCAGGCCATCCGGTGCGGGCACTGCTCGAAGAAGGTGTAGCTGCAATATCCGTGCCCGAGGTCGTAGTACTGCCAGGGCTGGCCGCTGGCGGCGGTTCCCGCGGTGACGGCGTCGCGGTCGATGAGGACTTCGATGGTGCGGATGTTGCGTTCGAAATATCCGGCGTCCTGGTAGGCCCTGGTCAGCGTGTTCGGGGTGATCTTGGCGTAGTGCTGGGTGGAGCTGAGCTCGCGGTGGCCGAGCCAGGCCTGCAGCTCGAACAGCGTCATTGGTTCCTTGGCGTTGTAGAGCTGGCTGGCGATGGTGGACCGGGCCCGGTGGCTGGTGATGTTGCCGCGGACGTCGGCGTCCGGGACGCCGGCCTTGCGGCAGAGCATCGGGATGATGGCGTTGTTGATGTAGTGCTTGGCGACATGGCGTGCCCGGAAAGCGAACAGGAAGTCGACGTGGTCGCCGGTCTTGCGGTCCAGCATCTTGGGCTGCTCGGGACGGACCGCCTGCCACGCCTCGATCGCCTGGCCGACTAGCGGGTCAACGGGTTTGGTGAAGGCAGTGCCAGTCTTGTGGGTGGGGATGTCCAGCAGGCAGACGGCGTCCCGGGCCAGGACTTCAGCGGAGTCGCCAGGGATCGGCATGCCGTCGTGCTGCCAGCGGATGCAGCCGATCTGGAGCCGGGCGATCTCATCGCTGCGCTGCCCGGCGAACAGCCAGGTGAGGGTGATCGCGCGCAGCAGTTCCATGGGGTGGGAGCGGGTGTCGCCGGTGGGCCGGTCGCCGGGGGTGAGGTTGAGCCCGGCCCACATCAGCTTGGCCCAGATGCCGTCGGCGATCACGCGGGGATCCGGCCCGAGCAGCGCGTTGATGCTGCGCGGGGTGCGCAGGGCGGTGGCGACGTCGAACCGGCGCGGGATCCACTCCCATTCCTGCAGATCGCGGAAGAAGACGCGGGTCATGCCCAGGTAGCCCGACTTGGTCTCGGCACTCAGCGGTTCGCCTGCGCGTTTGCGCATCCCGTCGATCCATTGGACGTGGTCGCCGACGGTCATGCGGTCTACCGCTGCGACCCAGGACGCGCAGGTTTGCCGGGTCCATTGGCCCGGTTCGGTGATGCCGGGGTGCTCGGCAGCCAGCCATCGGCCAGCCTTGGACAGCACGCTGCGGTAACTGGCGCGGACCTTCGGCGTCAGTGTGGACGTCGCGTACCAGCGTTCGACCCCTTCCGCCCAGCCGGGCGCCGTCCCCTCGATCGCCACCAGCCCGGGACCGTGCTCCAGCGGCGGTGGCGGGTCTGCGTGACCGAGCGCGGTCACGGCCCGGTGGACGCCATAAAGGGTCGATGCCCTGTGCTCACCCATCGCCGGGTCGCTGCGCATCCGCAGCAGCACGTCGCTGGTCAGGTCCTCCAGCAGCGGGCTGCGGTTGAGCAGGAACATCTGGCAGATCATCGCGGTCAGGTGCGGTTCGCGGGCGCTGTAGCCCCAGCCTGCCAGCACCTCGCGGACCTGCCGGGCAGCGTCGTCCACTGGCAGGCGGCCAAAGACCCGCCGGGCCAGGCTCGGTCGCTGGAAGCGGCCGATGCGGTCGAACGCGGTGAACCCGGTGAGCAGGTAAGCGTAAGCCAGGACATAGGGGCGGGCGTTGGGGCCTATCTGGCCAGGCCATGTCCGCCGGAAGTTCTCACCGCTAGGGTCGATGAGGTCGATCCAGTCCTGCTCATGCCAGCCCCAGAACGATCGCTGCAGAGCACCGCAGCGGATCAGCACCAGGCCAGCCGCATCCCGCGCGTATCTGCTTCCCCCGGCGGCGTCGTGGTCCCAGTGCAATGCAACCTGAGCATCACGCAAAGGCCGGGCAAGCCGCCTGATGGGTCTCCACCGGGCAGCGGCGTCCACGTCGAGGTCCGCGTCTCTCGTCAGGGCCAGCAGATCACCTCCCAGCTCTCGCAGAGTCTCCGCTTCCGGCTCAGACAGCGCGATCCTCTGGTCATAGCGGGCCTGGTCGATGGGCCATGCCCAGCAGCGGGTGGCGGACGCCCGGGAGGCGGCCGCCGGGGAGAAGACGGTCACGGCGTCGTGGCTTCCGCCACCGGCCCGCCGGGACGAGTCAGCATCTCCACCCGCCAGGCATGGACGTGATCCATCGACTTGTTGAGCTTGTCAGACAGGTCCCGCCCGGACAGGTGAATGTAACGAAGCGTCGATTCAGGTGACCTATGACCGGCGAAAGCGGAAATCGCGTGCAGTTCCCAGCCCATCCGGGCCAGGTCGGTCAGGCACAGATGCCGGGTCGTATGCGTGGAGAAGCGAGGCGCCCCGGCCTCATCGGCGATCCGCCGCACGACCTTCGACCACGTCCACAGGCTCAACGGGCGCCCGTGGTTGCGGTGCGACTCTGACAGGAACAGCGGGCCACGAGCCCGGCTGATCGCCGCCCGATGACTGAGATAACCGGCCAGCAGCACGCCAGTTGCCGCCGAGTACGGCACCACGCGTTCTAGCCGGTTCTTGGTGCGGTGCGCCTGCACCCGCAGCGTGCGGTGCCCCGGATCCAGGTCCTCGGTCTGCAGCGTGCACAGCTCTTCACGGCGAAGCGCCGCGTCATAGGCCAGTGCCAGCATGACCCGGTTGCGGATCGGCTCCCTGGCGGCCACAGCCAGAACGTCCAGCCACTGCCGCTCATCGGGGATCCACGGGAGCTTGACCAGCCGCGGGACCAGGCCTCGTTCCTGACCGCCGAACCGGCGCCCCGGCGTGTACTTCCCGCGCCCGACCGGGTTGAATTCCCGCAGGCCCTCCTCGATCAGGTGATCGTAAAACAGCCGGACCGGGACGAGCCGCTGCTGAATGGTTGCGCTGGACAACCCCGAGCCGGAGTCAATCGAGACGACATTGGCCCCGCGATGGCCCGGCCCGCTCGTGAGCTCCCGGACGAACACCGCCACATGCGCCCGGTTCGCAGCGACCGGATCCACGCCCTCTCGCTCACACACCTGCAGATACTCGGCCAGGCCCCGGGCATAGGCATCGATCGTCCGCGGCGCCCGCCCCAGATCAACCCAGATCCGCAGCCACCCGGCCGCCAGCTCATGCCGCCCGAGGACGGGCCACTTCTCCTCAAGTACCACCGACAACGACGCTCCTCAGCTACCGGCGAGACCGTACCGGACAAGATCGTCCGGAAGCCCTGATTCCAAGTAACTGATAGGCAGACGGTGTACGGCTACTTCAGCGCCTGGCGGGCCGACGGGTCCCTCGACCGGGTGCACGACGCGCTGCGCGGCCAGGTCCGGGCCGCCGCCGGGCGCCGCCCGTCCCCGTCGGCGGCGGTCATCGACTCCCAGTCCGTGCGCGCCGCCGGCACCGTCGCCCGGTCCAGCCGGGGCTGGGATAACGCCAGGAAAGTCAACGGCCGTTATCTCAAGCTCTCGAATCCCTGTCCGTGACGTGCATGACCTGGGCTGAGAGCTTCCTGGTCGTCGTTGTGGATGTGGTTATCTCCTGCTGTCCATCACGGGAGCGGGGGGTGTCCCCA
>JASHQP010000097.1 GCA_030039095.1 Streptosporangiaceae bacterium | reverse complement strand
CGATGCGCGACAGGTCGGTGCGGCTCGACGTGACCCAGCCGTCCGCGATCCGGCCGGCGCGCTTGAGCGCGGGCCTGGCCAGCCCGCCCAGCAGCACCGGGGGACCGCCGGGCTGCACGGGCTTGGGCTGCACGCTGCCGCGCGGAATCTCGTAGAACTCGCCGCTGAACTCGCACGGGTCGTCTGACCAGAGCTCGTGCAGCACCGCGACATACTCCGCGGCCCGCGCGCCGCGGCGGGCCATCGACGCGCCGGTCGCCGCGAACTCCTCGGGCATCCAGCCAATGCCGAGGCCGAGATCGAGTCGCCCGCCGGACAGGATGTCCACCGTGGCCGCCTGCTTCGCCAGGTAAGCGGGGGACACGAACGGGAGGTTCACCACCGCCACGCCGAGCCTGATCGTTGACGTGCCGGCCGCCGCGTAGGCCAGCGCGGCCATCGGGTCGAGGACGCTCTGGTACACCTCGTCCATGCCGGAGCCCTCGGGAACGAGCAGCCGCTGGAAGCTCCAGATCGACGCGTACCCGGCCTGCTCGGCGCGGGCGGCGAAGCTGGCCAGGTTTTCCGGGGTCGCCCAGGCGCCAGAGACGGGGGCGCCGAAACCGATGTTCATGAGTCGAAGGCTACCGGTGCCGCCAGTTCCCGGCCGGGCGCGTGGCAGGCTATGGAGTCTGCCGATCCCCGAATGGAGCCAGTGATGGAGCAAGACCCGCGTGTCTGGATCGCCACGTTGCGCAACTCACACGAGCGGCTTGCCGCGCTGGTCCGGCCGCTGAGCCCGGAGCAGCTGCGCGCGCAGTCCTACGACCGCGACTGGAGCGTGGCCCAGGTGCTGTCGCACCTCGGCAGCGGCGCCGAGATCTCGCTGATGTCGCTGTCGGCCGCGCTCGGCCAGGCCGAGCCCCTCGACCGGGCGACCGCGTTCCAGCCGGTCTGGGACGTCTGGAACGCCAAGAGCCCGGACGAGCAGGCGGCCGACTGCCTGACCTGGGACGAGAAGCAGGTCCAGGCTCTCGAGCAGCTCAGCGACGACGAGCTGGCCGGGATCAGCATGCCGTTCATCGGCGGAATGATCCTGGACGCCGCCGGGATGGTCGGCCTCCGGCTCGGCGAGCACGCCCTGCACACCTGGGACGTGGCCGTGACCTTCGACCCCGCGGCGACGGTGGCGCCAGATGCGGTCGACCTGCTCATCGAGAACGTGCCCGGGTTCCTCGTCCCGCGGCTCGGCCGGGCACCGGACGTCGCGTTCCGGGCCCGGATCCAGACCACCGGCCCGGACCGCGACTACCTCCTGATCGCCGCGGATCCGGTGGGCCTGACGGACTGGCCGGGTGACGGCGGCGGGGCCGACACCGAGGTCAGCATGCCGTCCGAGGCACTGCTGCGGCTCTCCTACGGCAGGCTCGATCCCGCGCACACGCCCGCCGGCGTGGCGGCCGGCCCCGGCTACCTGGACCGGCTGCGCACGATGTTCCCCGGCTTCTAGCGGACCGCCCGAGACCGACGGTCGCGAGGCTTACGCTGTTGGTGATGACACAGCCGCCGGACCCCGAGGCGCGGGTAGCCCGGCTGGACTCCGGCTGGAGGAGGTGGCCGCCGACGCTTCAGCAGCGCGGCACCTCGCGGCTGCCCGGGACCGGGATCTGGCGGATCTGGCTGTGAAGGTCGATGCGAACCGGACGGTGATCAACGCCCTGGGTGAGCAGACCCGGGCCCGGTTCGACCAGGTAGACGCTCGGTTCGATCGCCTGGAGCAGCAGGTTGATGAGCTGTCGGCCCGCATCGACGGCGGTTTTACTGAGATCCGCGGGAGGCTCGACGCGACCGCGAGCGGGCTGGAGCACATCACCGGGCTGCTGGACATGCTCATCGCCGGGCAAGGCGGCCGGTAATCTCCCACGGCCGGCCGGCATCGTCCAGGCCGGGTTGTCAGTCTGCGCCTGACGCTGTAAGTTTGCGGCTGACAAGCGTCAGGCGCAAACTGACAGGGAGCTGACCCAGCATGGCTGACACGGCGGTCCAGAAGACGCTCATCGCCTCGTGCTCGTTCTGCGGGAAGCCGAACACAGAGGTCGCAACCCTCGTGGCCGGGCCCGGCGTGTACATCTGCGACGAATGCGTGACGCTCTGCCAGCTCATCATGGAGTCGAAGCCCGCCTCGGTGCCGCAGCTCCGGGCGTGGCAGCAGACCGATGACGTGGACGCCGTCCTGGAGAGCCTGCCGCGGGTCGCACACGCTGCGGACCAGGTCGAGAAGGACCTGGCCGGCTGGGTCGGCCGGGCCCGCGAGCTGGGCGCGACCTGGGCGCGCATCGGCGAGGCCCTCGGCATGACCCGCCAGTCGGCGTGGGCGCGGTTCTCCGGCGAGGAGTAGCGCCGGGGCTCAGCTGCCGTCGCCCGGAAGGCCCGGCTGGTCTTCGCCGGTGCCCCGCTTGATGTCCGCGATCGCGGTCTCGGAGCGAGGCGGGCGGCCGAGCAGCACCGCGATCGACGCGGCGAGACCGGTGTCCCGGTCCCCGACGAGTTCCCACGCCCGGGAGATCCCGACGATCAGCGACGTGATCAGCGCGTAGCCGATGACCTGCACGGCCTCGCCCGAGTGCGAATTGCCGATCACGATGATGCCAGCGACCAGCTCGGTGCCGAAGATCAGCAGCAGCAGGCCGATCAGCTCGAACTGGAACACCTGCTGGCGGGCGGGGAAGCCGCTGGCCCGGATCGAGCGGACCGCCGCGGCGCTGAACGTGATCCCGATGACGCCGAGCACGGCCGACGGGATGCCGGCGTTGGTGCCGGGCACGAGGCCGAACAGCGAGACCGCCAGCGCGTTGTTGAACGTCAGCAGGGCGGCGGACGTGCGGACCTGCAGGATGATCGCGGGCCCCGGCGCGGCGCCGCGGCTCGGGGTCACCGACAGCGCCACGAACAGCAGCCCGGTCAGCGTGGCTGCCGAGCCGGCGATCGCCACGAACAGATCCCGGTAACCCCCAACCACCATCGCGCCACCATATCCGCGAGCGGTCGCCGCGGTCAGCGAGCATGGCGAGCTGACGGCCGCGGCGGGCGGGCTATTTCATGATCTGGAGACCTGAATAGCTCATAGGGAGCCACGGCAAATCCGAAAAGATCAGCACTGCCGACCTCGGCCGAAGGCTAACCATCAGGTGGACGACGCAGCTACCGCCCGGCCGGCGCGATGCCGTGACACGTTGAGCCCCGTACCCCGGGCGCCCGGGGCAACAGCACCGACCTAACCAACGCTCGCTCTCCGGCTGGACAATCAGGATGATCGAGCCCTCTTCTGACACCACAGATCCGCTCAAAATCACTTACGAGGAACCACACCAACAACCCGAGGAGGCCCACCCATGGTGCTGCCGGGCGCTGCCACCTACGTGCCCGACATGCAAGATCGCGTTAGAGCCAGCAGTTGAGGACGGGCGGTCATTCGCCGGAAGTCCGGGATGGTGGCGGGGGGAATCCGCGCTCTGCCACTTCGCTCTCTGTGCCCTCAATCTGGCGATCGGAAAGAAAAACAGCTACACGTCGCTCGTCCTCACCCTCCACCTGGTAGGTGATCCGGACCATCCCGTCGCCTCCGTCACCGCCTCGGCCACCACCCTTCCGGCCGGCGCCACCAGCACCACCGCCGCCGCCTGGAAAGCCGCCGCGACCTCCGTCACCGCCTCGGCCCCGGCTACTACTGCCGCCGCCA
>JASHQP010000096.1 GCA_030039095.1 Streptosporangiaceae bacterium | reverse complement strand
CCGCCGGCCGCCCGGCCAGCGACGGCCTGGCCGGGTACGCGGCGCTGCGCGCGCCCCGCGCGATGCGCGTGCAGCGGACCGCCAGGACGTGGGGCGACATCTGGCACGTCGACGGCGTCGCCAAGCTGCTGCGCGATGAGCTGCTGCTGACCCGGGACGTCGCGGACCATAAGCACGTGACCTGGCTCTATGGCGAGGAGGCGCATGGACACTGAGGAGCGTTTGACCGACCAGGCCGCCCAGGCCAACCGGGCGCTCGGCGCGAGCGGCCAGTCGGACATGGTGTGGGGCCACGCGTCGATCCGCGATCCGCAGGGACGCGGCGTGTGGATGAAGGCCGCGGGATGGTCCTTCGACGAGGTGACCCCGGCCCGGGTCGCGCTCGTCACGCCCGACGGCGAGGTGCTGGCCGGCGGCGGGCCGCGGCACATCGAGTACCCGATCCACACCGAGGTGATGAACGCGCGGCCGGACGTGGGCAGCGTCGTGCACACACACGCCCCGGCCGCGGTGTCGTTCGCCGCGCTGGACCGGCCGCTGCTGGCGATCTCCCACGACGGGGTCGAGTTCGCCGAGCCGCAGATCGCGCGCTTCACCGTGACCGGCGCCCTGATCAGCTCCGCCGAGCTGGGCAGGGAACTCGCGGCCACGATCGGCGACGGGGCCGGCTGCCTGATCCCGCAGCACGGGCTCGTGACCGTGGGGCCCGACGCGGCCACGGCGGTGATGCGCGCGGTCCTGCTGGCCCGGGCATGCCAGGTCCAGCTGCAGGCGATGGCGGCCGGGGAGATCCGCCTGTGGTCCGACCCCGCGGAGATCGCCCTGAAGAAGCGGCAGGTCTGGCCGGAATCCCAGCTGCACGCCGGGTACGCCTTCCTGTGCCGTCAGGAGAACCGCTAGTGCGGTGCGCTACCAGCGGGGCTGCCTGCGTTCGTAGCTGGGGTCGAGGCGGCGCATGTAGCCGGTGTCGTCACGGGTGCGCAGACCGCATCGCAGGTACTGTTCGTGCAGCCGGGCCAGGGCCTCGCGGTCGAGTTCGACGCCGAGGCCGGGGCCGTCCGGGACGCGGAGTGACCCGCCGCTGAACGTGAACGGGTCGCCCGCCACGATCTCCTCGGTCTTCCACGGCCAGTGGGTATCGCACGCGTAGGTCAGGTTCGGGGTGGCGGCGGCCAGATGGGCCATCGCCGCGAGGCTGATGCCCAGGTGAGAGTTGGAATGCATGGACAGCCCGAGCCCGAACGTCTCGCAGATGCCGGCGAGCAGCCCGGACCGGCGCAGGCCGCCCCAGTAGTGGTGGTCGGACAGCACCACCTGGACCGCGTCGTCCCGGATCGCCGGGGGCAGGTCGGCGAAGGCCACCACGCACATGTTGGTTGCCAGCGGCATCGGCGCGACGCGTGCCACCTGCGCCATTCCTTCGACGCCCGGCGTGGGATCCTCCAGGTACTCCAGCACGCCGTCCAGGTCGCGGGCGACATCGATCGCCGTGGCCGACGTCCACGCGGCATTGGGATCGAGCCGCAGCGGGTGGTCCGGGAAGGCCCGGCGCAGCGCGCGGATCGCCTCAGCTTCCTGCTCCGGCGGGAACACACCGCCCTTCAGCTTGAGCGCGGTAAATCCGTAGGCGTCCACCATTCGCCGGGCCTGGGCGACGATACCGTCGGGGTCGAGCGCCTCGCCCCAGTCATCCGGATCGGCGCCCGGATGCGCCGCCCACTTGTAGAACAGGTAGGCCGAGAACGGCACCTCGTCGCGCACAGCGCCGCCGAGCAGGTCGGCGACCGGGCGGCGGGCGGCCCGGCCCTGGATATCGAGGCACGCCACCTCGAACGGCGAGAACACCCGGTCGGTCGCGGCGCTGTGGCCGATCAGGCCCGACGCGATCACGGCGTCGGGCATCGCGACGGCCTGGACGCGGCGGTAGATCTCCTCGGTGTGGTACACGTCGAGGCCCTCGATGAGCGTGGCCGCGGCGCGCAGCGCCGCCAGGTGCTGCTCGTCGGCGTAGGTCTCGCCCAGACCGGTAAGGCCCGCGTCGGTATCGATCTCGACGACGGCGCGCAGCGCGAACGGCTCGTGCACGCCGACCGCGTTCAGCAGCGGCGGGTCGGCGAACGCGACCGGCGTTATCGTGATCCTCGAGATCCGCACCGCACTCATGCTGCCACCGCGGTCTCACCGGGGCCAGGCGATACGGTGCTGAGTGTGGCAACCCTCGAGGACGTGACCCGGCTGGCGTGCGAGCTGCCCGAGGTCACCGCCCAGCATCTGCGCCGGTAAAGCCTGGCGGACCGGGGTGCCGGGCCCGGCCGGATCAGCCGAGCAGCCGGGACTTGACTTCGTTCTTCAGTATCTTGCCGACCTTGGAGCGGGGCAGGTCGGGCCACACCTCGATCTGCTTGGGTGTCTTCACGCTGCCGAGGCGAGTCTTGACGAACGTCCGCAGCTCGTCGTCGGTGACGTCCTGGCCGGGGTGGGACTGGATGACCGCGGTGACACGCTCGCCCCACTTGTCGTCCGGCAGCCCGACGACGGCACAGTCCAGTACCGCCGGGTGCGCGAGCAGGGCCTGCTCGACTTCGGCCGAGTAGACGTTGAACCCGCCGCTGATGATCATGTCCTTGGCCCGGTCCACGATGTAGAGGTAGCCGTCCGGGTCGAGGTACCCGATGTCGCCGGTGTGGTGCCATCCGTGCCGGGAGACCTCGGCGGTGGCCGCCGGGTCCTTGTAGTAGCCGGCCATGACCAGAGGGCCGCGGACGACGATCTCGCCACGCTGCCCGGCGGGCAGCAGGCCGCCCTGCTCGTCCATGATCGCCACCGTCACGAGTGGCGTTGGCCGGCCGGCGGAGGCGAAGCGCTCTGTCGCGGGGGTGCCGTCGGCGCTCAGGTGGTCTCTGGGCGCCATCGTGGAGATCATCATCGGCGCTTCGGTCTGCCCGAACAGCTGGCCCATGACCGGGCCGATCGCGCCGATGATCGCCTGCTCGAGCCGGGCCGCCGACATCGGGGCGGCGCCGTACCACAGGCACTGCAGCGAGGTGAGGTCGGCGGCGGCCAGCGCCGGGTGGTCCAGCAGCAGGTAGATCAGCGTGGGCGGCAGGAAGGTATGGGTGATCCGGTGCCGGCCGACCAGGTCGAGAAACCCAGTCAGGTCGGGTGCGGGCATGACGACGATCTCGCCGCCCAGGGTCATGATCGGAAAGCACAGGACTCCGGCGGCGTGGGTGAGCGGCGCGAGCGCGAGGTAGGCCGGACGGCCGTCGAAGGGGTAGCTCATCAGCGTGAGCGCCGTCATCGTCTCGATGTTGTGCCCGGTGAGCATGACCCCCTTGGGCTTGCCGGTGGTGCCGCCGGTGCCGGCGATCATCGCGATGCCGTCCGCTGGCTCGGCCTGCCAGGGTCCGGCGCTGAGCCCGTCGACCCAGTCGCTGAACCGGATCGCGCCCGGGACGTCCTCGTCGAGGCACACCAGCGTGGCGACCTTCGGCAGGTCCGGGGCTATGCGGGCGACGAGCGGCGCGAAGGCGGCCTGGAAGATGAGGCAGGAGCAGTCGGACAGGTCGAGGAGCTCGCGGTTCTCCGCTGCCTCGTTGCGGGGGTTGACCGGGCACCACACCGCTCCGGCCCGGGCGATGCCGAACACGCAGCAGAACGCGAGCGGGTCGTTGGCGGACAGGATCGCCACCTTGTCGCCGGGACGGACGCCCGACCGGGCCAGCGCCCTGGCGATCACCCAGGAGAGCCGCTGCACCTCGCCGTAGCTGCGGGTGCGATCGTTCATGGTCAGGCAGGGTGCCTCCGCGCCCAGGGAAGCCCCCTTGTCCAGGAAGTCGGTCAGCCGCACGGCTCAGTGCGCCGTCGAGAGGATCGGCTCCATGACGAGACCGAAGCTGCGCAGCGCGCCGAGCAGCTCGCGGTGGCCGAACGCCTGGCAGCCGGATGCGAACCCGACCCTGTTCGGCTGCTGCTGCAGCAGCGAGTACGCGCCGTACGCCTGCATCAGGCCGGTCTGCTTGTAGTTGGAGTTGCCGTGGATCACGCAATGGGCGCGGCCCAGCGGGCCCGAGGCGTGCACCGAGTCCAGCGAGGTGTTGATGTGGGTGTTCTCCCGGGGCGGCATCCGGTTCATCACGGCCGAGGCGTGCTCGGTGAGCACCCGCAGCTTCTCGCTGTCCGGCAGCCCTTCGGTCTGCTCGACGGCCGCGCTGACGATCTGCGGCACCCCCAGCATCAGCGGGCGGTTGAACACGCCGCCCAGCGCCTTGACGTTGGCCACCCGGGGGTCGTGCTTGAACCACACGGGATGCGACATGCCGCCCCACGGCAGGGCCAGGCCGGTCTCGTGCTGGCCGGGCACGACCACGTCGTACAGGCCCGCGTCGGCCGGCCATTCCGCGTACTGGTTCTGCTCCAGGTAGTACGCCTTGGACAGGCACGCGTTCATGAGGATGGTCAGCGTGGAGGCCACGGTCGGCGTGCCCTTCCAGAAGACCAGGACATCCAGCGTGTCGACGCCGGGCTTCTCCAGGCACAGCTGAGCGGCGATCTCGCTGGTCGTGTACATCTGCGCGATGCCAGGGGCGAGCAGCAGCCCGTTGCGCGCCATTCGCGGGCCGTACTGCTCGTCGCAGACGATGAGCCAGTCCTGCTCGCCCGTGGTGTCCAGGTAGTGGCATCCGGCGCTGATGCAGGCCTCCACCACCTCTCCCCCGTACTGGGCGAACGGGCCGACCGTGTTCAGGACGACGCTGGCGCCGTGGAAGAGCTCGCTCAGCGGCTCGACGTCATGCGCCACCTCGACGATCTCGTGCTCGACGGTGTCGATGCCGGGCACCTTGTCCATCGCCTCCTGGATCCGGGCCTTGTCCCGGCCGGCCGCGACGAACGGGACGTTGTATTCGCGCAGGTACTCACAGACCAGCCGGCCGGTGTAGCCGGAGGCTCCGTACACGACGACGGGCTTGCTGGTGGTCATGGAGATTTGCCTTTCGCTCGCTGTGACGGATCGCTTTGCTACATGCCCATGCCGCCGTCGACGGGCAGGCCGGCACCGGTGATGAACCGGGCACCGTCGGAGGCGAGGAACACCACCGCGTCGGCCATGTCGGCCACCTCACCGAGCCGCCCGGCCGGGGTCAGGCCGACCACCGCCGCGACCGCTTCCTGCGCGTTCGGGAACAAGCCCACGTCCGCCATGTCCTGGGCGAGCTGGTTGCCCATCTCCGTGGGCACCAGGCCGGGATAGACGGTGTTCACCCGCACCCCGTAGCCGAGCTTGCCCGATTCCATCGCGGCCACCCGGGTCAGCCGGTCCACCGCCGACTTGGTGGCCGAGTACACGGCTATGCCGGGGAAGGCGATCGTGGCCGCCACCGACGCGACGTTGACGATCGCGCCGCCCTGGCCGGCCGGGCCGCCAGGGCGCATCGCCCGGGAGCCATGCTTGATGCCCAGCGACGTGCCGAGCACGTTCACCTCGAGCATGCGGCGGGCGTCCTCGGCGTCCAGATCCGCCAGCAGGCTGGTGATCTCGACCCCGGCGTTGTTGATGAGGATGTCCAGGCCGCCGAGGTGGCTGATCGCCTCCGGAACGGCCCGTTCCCAGCTCTCGTCCGAGGTGACATCCAGCGGCACGAAATCGGCGACGGCCCCGGACGCCCGCAGCGCATCGGCGCATTCCTTGCCCAGATCCTCCCGGATGTCGCCAACGACCACGGCCGCGCCGGCGCGGGCAAGCGCCTGCGCCATTCCTTCGCCGAGCCCGCGCGCCCCGCCCGTCACCAGCGCCTTCCGCCCGGCCAGGTCAT
>JASHQP010000095.1 GCA_030039095.1 Streptosporangiaceae bacterium | reverse complement strand
GAAGCCGTACCTGGTGACCAGCGCCTCGGCGACGTCACGGAACAGCTCGCTGGGGACCTCGGTCATCGAACCGCATTGCTCGCAGACCAGGTGGCCGTGCGTGGCCGAGGCGAGGTGGTAGGCGGCGGGTCCGCCGCCCAGATAAGACCGGTCGACGACGCCAAGCCGGACCAGCTCGTCGAGGTTCCGGTAGATGGTGCTGATGTTGACGTCCGGCGCCTGGGCCTGGACCTCGGCGGCCAGTTCCTCGGCGCTGCGGTGCTTGCCTTCGCTGAACAGCACCCGCAGCAGCATCCGGCGCGCCGGGGTCGCCCGCCCGCCTGCCTCCCGCATGCGGGCGAGAACCTCCTCGACGCGGTCGCGTTCGGCGACCGCGACCGGCTGGCCGTCAGCCCGAGGATGCTTCATGTCTCCAGAATAGGCGGCCAGCGATGCGCACGAACGCTGCACGCGCTACTGCCCCGCCGTGCGGATGCCGTGTGCCGGCGATCGGATTCCCGGTTGTCTGCATCGAGGCCTAGAGGTTTATTACCTGGGCTGCGATCTGCAGGCTGAGGTCGGCGGCCACGTCATCGACGGACCGCTCCTCGCAGTGCGCGAGCAGCGCAACCGCCAGATCGGCGAGGAACATGAACCCGGCGGCCTTCGTCCTGTCATCCAGGCCCCCCAGCAGGGCGTCCGCGCTGGCGAGATCTCCCCGGTGCCGGGCGGCGATGACCCCGGCCCCGGCCTGCGCCGCCTCGGCCGTGGCCAGGAACGCCGCCGCGGTGTCGCTCATCAGCCCGCGGGCGGTGCCTGGGTACGGGCGGTCTTGGCAGCCTGGAACCGGCGCGCGACGTCGGCCCAGTTGACCACGCTCCACAGCCGGTCGACGTAGTCCGGGCGGACGTTCTTGTACTGCAGGTAGTAGGCGTGCTCCCAGGCGTCGAACACCAGCAGCGGCGTCGATGCCACGCCGACGTTGCCGTGGTGGTCATACAGCTGCTCGATGATCAGCCGGCCTGACACTGGCTCATAGCCCAGCACACCCCAGCCCGAGCCCTGCACTCCGGTCGTCGCCGTCGACAGCCGCCTGCTGAACGCCTCGAACGACCCGAAGTACTCACCGATCGCGTCGGCGAGCTCTCCGTCGGGCCGCTCCCCGCCGTCGGGTGACAGGTTCTGCCAGAAGATCGAGTGCAGTACGTGCCCGGACAGGTTGAACGCCAGCGTCTTCTCCAGGCCCACCGTCGTGGTGGGGCTGGCCGACTCGCCGGCCTCGGCCAGCTGGTCCAGGGTGTCGTTGGCACCCTTGACGTAGGCGGCGTGGTGCTTGTCATGGTGCAGTTCCATGATCTGGCCGGTCATCGCCGGCTCGAGCGCACTGTAATCGTAGGGAAGATCGGGGAGGGTGTACACGGCCATCCGCGGCTCCTTGTCGCCGTCTCGGTCACTGCACAGACGCAAGCTCACAACACTGACGCGAGCAAATCGTAGTTGCCTCAAACTGCTAATTGCCAGCGGTTCGCAACTATACGCCGGGCGGCGCGGTCCGTACAGACGGGCGGCTCCGGCTCACGCCGAAGCCTGGATGATGACCGTCCAGCCTGACGACCGCTGCTCCTGGTATGGCCCGGCCCCGCCCCCCCGGCGGGCCGGGCGTGCCTCCAGCACGGTGCCGGGCGGCAGGCTCATGGCTCCCCGGTAGCTGCCAGCGGTGTGGCCGTGTGCCCGGGCATGAATGCCCAGCGCGGTGAACCACTCTCCACACAGGTGGCAGCACAGCCTGCCGCTTTCTGCGTCGATCAGCAGCCGGCCAGGCGGCGCATGCAGCCCCGTCCCATCCGGCAAGGACCACAAGTGCCCGTGCGGTGCAGCCCTCGGCACGGCCGTCACGCTCCACCTCCGGACCAGTCGGCAAGTTATTGCGACGGTATTGCAATTAGCTTGGAAATGCAATAATGCCGACATGACGACGCATGCGGAACAGCCATCGGCTCAGGGGGACCAGGCAGCAGCGGACGGCCCGGGTGGCATCTCGGGCGAGATCCGCGCCTTCTGGAACGAGGACGCCGCCGTCTACGACTCGTCACCGTCGCACTACCCGCAGCGCCCGCAGGAGCAGGCCGCGTGGGCCGCGACGTTGAGGCGGCTGCTGCCGGAACCCCCGGCGAAGGTCCTGGACATGGGTGCGGGCACCGGGTTCTTGTCGGTGCTGCTGGCCGGCCAGGGCTACCGCGTGACCGCCGTCGACCTGTCCCCGGGAATGCTCGGGCGCCTTCGGGACAAGGCCGCTGAGCGCGGCCTGGCCATCCAGACCGTGGAGGCAGACGCGCTGAAACCGCCGGCCGGCGACTTTGACGCTGTCGTGGAACGCCACCTGCTGTGGACCCTGCCGGATCCGGCCGCGGCGCTGGCCGCGTGGCACCAGGCGGCACCCAACGGCCGCCTGGTCCTGGTCGAGGGCACCTGGGGTGCCGCCGACGCGATGGGTATGCAGCGCTGGAGGACCATGGCCCGCCAGCTCGCCGAGCGCGTGCGGCCCTCAGAACCCGGCCACCACGGCCATTACAGCGACCGGGTGCGGCGGGCGCTCCCGCACGCCCACGGCCTGAGCACCGCCGATGCCGTCACCCTGGTGCAGGCAAGCCCCTGGGGCCAGGCCCGCCTCGAGCGGCTGCGGGACGTCGAATGGGCGATCATCGACGGACGCGGGATCGTAGACGAACTGCTCGGCACCCACGCCCGGTGGGCCGTGGTAGCGGGCCGGTAAGACAGCGCCGCCAGATCACGGGCCCGGCGCATGGCCGCAGCGCGCAGAAGGCCGGGAGGACTTCCCGGGCCGGCCCGCGGTGCCTCATCCTGGCTGGATGCACAAGATCTCAGGCCAGCGCGACCCGGCCGCGGCGTTCCCGCTCCCGGCGCGCCGTGACGATGCCAGCGAACGAAGGCAGGCCAATCGTGCGGTCGCCGTCAGCGCCGCCGGGCTCGCCGCCACCGGCATCACCGAACTGCTGATCGCGGTGCTGACCGGCTCGGTCGGCCTCCTCGGCGACGCCATCCACAACCTGTCCGACGTGTCTACCAGCGCCGTGGTCTTCCTCGGCTTCCGGCTCTCGCGCCGCGGCCCGACCGACCGCTACCCCTATGGCCTGGACCGCGCCGAGGACCTCGCCGGGATCGGGATTGCGGTCGTCATCTGGGCCAGCGCCGCGTTCGCCGGATACGAGAGCGTCCGCAAACTCCTCGACCACGGCACTACCGGGCATCTCGGGATCGGCATCACCGGTGCCGTGCTCGGCATCGCCGGCAACCTGGCCGTGGCCCGCTACAAGCTAGTCACCGGCAAGCGAATCCGGTCGGCGACACTGGTCGCGGACGCACGGCATTCCTGGCTGGACGCGCTGTCCTCCGCCGGGGCCCTGGCCGGGCTGGTCGCCGTCGCCTTCGGCCAACGCTGGGGCGACCCCGTCGCCGGCATCGCGGTGGCCGCGCTCATCTGCCACGTCGGGTACGACGTCACCGCCGACGTCATACGCCGCCTCGCCGACGGCGTCGACCCGCAGATCATCGCAGCAGCCGAGCGGGCGGCCGGTGAATTGCCCGGCGTCGTGCACGCGCACGCCCGCGCCCGCTGGACCGGGCGCCGCTTGCACGTCGAGATCGAAGCCTGGGTGAACCCCAGGCAGACCGCACTGGAGTCCGACGAACTCGGCCGCGCCGCCGCGATCGCCGTCAGGAACCAGCTCCCCGACATCGACAGCTTCTCCTGGGCCACCCGCTCCGCCCCCACCTAACTGGTGTCCCTCGCAGCGGGCCGGCCCTTCACGCGACGGGCCAGACCCGGCCCGGGTACCAGTTGCATCTTATGAGTACTTGCAACTTATTTGCAGCCTGGGTTAGCGTGCGGGCAGGCAGCATTCGTGCCAGGCCGACCGGAGGGTGCCCCAATGTCCGCTGTTGCCGATACCCGCAAGCTCCGCATCCACACGATGGTCCGCGAGTCGTTCAGGGCGATGACCCCGGTGGAGAAGCGGCGCGTGATCGGCATGTACGGGTCGATCCTGCTGCTGCACGCGCTCGGGTTCGCCGTGTTCGTCGCGTACGTTCTGCCGGCGCACTACAAGTTCTTCGGCATAGGGCTGTGCATCACCGCCTACACCCTCGGGCTGCGGCACGCCTTTGACGCCGACCACATCTCCGCGATCGACAACACCACCCGCAAGGCGATGAATCAGCGGGATGAGTTCGTGAACCGGGCTGCGGCCCAGGGGACGGACAATACCCGGCCACGGCCGTTCGCGTTCGGCTACTTCTTCTCCCTCGGCCACTCCACGATCGTGGTGGCCATCGGCGTCGGGATCATCATCGCCGAGAAGACCGTGCTGCCCGCGGTGACGCACTCCAACTCGTCGCTGGAATCGTTCGGCGGCACCTTCGGCACGATCGTGTCCGCGGCATTCCTGTTCCTGATCGGACTGCTCAACCTGATCATCCTCGCCGGCATCATCAGGGTCTTCAAGTCCATGCGCCGCGGCGAGTACAACGAGGCCGAACTCGAGCGCCAGCTGGAAAACCGCGGGTTCTTCTACCGCTTCTTCGGCCGGTGGATGAACACCATCGACAAGGAATGGCAGATGTACCCGGTCGGGGTCGTGTTCGGCATGGGCTTCGACACCGCCACCGAGGTCGCGCTGCTGACCTCGACCGCGCTGCTGGCTTCCGAGCACATCCCCTGGCAGGCCATCATCGCGCTGCCTATCCTGTTCACCGCCGGGATGAGCCTGATGGACACCTCCGACGGCATGTTCATGAACCTGGCCTACGGCTGGGCGTTCTTCAACCCGGTCCGCAAGGTCTACTACAACCTGGCCATCACCGGCCTGTCGGTTGCGATCTGCTTCTTCATCGGCGGCATCGAAACCCTCAGCCTGATCCCGCTGGAAGTCCACGGCGTGAGCCAGACCAGCGGCTTCTGGGGCTTCATGTACAACTTCAACATCAACACCGCCGGGTTCATCATCGTCGGCATGTTCATCGTCACCTGGGCCGCCGCCATTCTCGTCTGGCGCTACGCCCACATCGAGGAACGATGGACCGCCCGCCTGCAATCCGCGGCAGCCGGCGACCCGGCAGGCAGGTAGCCCGCGCAGGAGCCCTGTCGGCCGGGCACCACACGCCCCTGGACAACGGGACAAACTGTGGGCTAATCGCGCCTCGAGGGACTCCCGGCACCGTCGATGCCCCATTCCCGAAGCGCCCACTCGGTGTCGGCGCCCGGGACCGGCGGGGACGGTGGCAGGGGTGGCGTGAACCGGGAGAACCGGGGGACCACGTTGGACTGCAGCACCCCGTCGACCGTGACGAGGGTGCCGCGCGCGGACATCTGCCGGTCGGCCCCGGCCTCGGCGAGCGACAGGACGGGAGCGGCGCAGGCGTCGGACCCCTCGAGCAGCGCGGTCCACTCGTCCCTGGTGCGGGTCCGGAACCGCTCGGCGAACCGCTCACGGATCGCCGGCCAGTTCGCCCGGTCGGCGCGGTCCGGCAGGTCCGCCAGACCCAGCAGCTTCACCAGCTGGTCGTAGAACTGCGGCTCGATCGCGCCGACGGCCATCCACTTGCCGTCCGCGGTCTCGTAGACGTCGTAGTAGGGCGCGCCGGTGTCCAGCACGTTGACGCCACGCTCGTCGAGCCAGGTGCCCTCCGCGTACAGGGCGTGCTGGGTGGCCAGCAGCGAGCTGACGCCGTCGACGATCGCCGCGTCCACGACCTGGCCCTTGCCGCCGCTGGCGCGCTGGACCAGAGCCGAGGCGATGCCGAACGCGAGGACCATGCCGCCGCCGCCGAAGTCGCCGATGACGTTGAGCGGGACCTGCGGCGGGCCACCAGCCCGGCCGATCGCGTGCAGCGCCCCGGTCCGCGCGATGTAGTCGATGTCGTGCCCGGCGGTCCCGGCCAGCGGGCCGTCCTGGCCCCAGCCGGTCATCCGCCCGTACACCAGCCCAGGGTTCCGCTGGAGGCACACGTCCGGGCCGAGGCCGAGCCGCTCGGTCACGCCGGGCCGGAACCCCTCGATCAGCACGTCGGCCCGCTCGACCAGACGCAGGACGGTCTCGATGCCGTCGGGGCTCTTGAGGTCGAGCACGACCGACTGCTTGCCCCGGTTCCAGATGTGGATCCTGGGGTCGGCGACCGTGCTCCCCGGGCGCTCCACCCGCAGGACCGTCGCGCCGAGATCGGCCAGCAGCATCGCCGCGTACGGCGCCGGCCCCAGCCCAGCGAGCTCGACCACCCGGATTCCCGCCAGCGGCCCCGGCCGACTGGAAGATCCCGAACCGGGCGGGCGGGGGAGCGGGGGTGGCACGGCCTCGTCCGCCGGGCGGGGGACGGGCGGCTCCCCGGGCTCCCCCGGCGCCCGCAGGGACGCGACGACCTCGCGGCGGATGACCTTGCCGGTCGCGGTTTGCGGCAGGGCGCCGGCGACGTGGACCTCGTCGGGCGTGCGCGAGCCGCGCAGCCGCGACCGGACCCACGCCCTCAGGTCGTCCCCCGTGACCTCGGCGCCCGGTGCCGCGACCACCACGGCCGCGATGCGCTCGCCCCACTCGTCGTCCGGCAGGCCCACGACGGCGGCCTCGCGCACGGCCGGGTGCGCGAGCAGGGCGTCCTCGATCTCCGCCGGGGCGATGTTCTCGCCGCCGCGGATGATCGTGTCGTCGTCACGGCCGCCGAGGAACAGGTAGCCGTCCGCGTCGAACCAGGCCAGGTCCTTGGTCGGGAACCAGCCGCCAGCGTCGAGCGCGGCGCCGGAACCGAGGTACTCGCCGGACACCTGCCCGCCCCGGACCCACAGCAGGCCGGTCTCGCCCGCCCCGGTCAGCGCCGAGCCGTCCGGCGCGCGCACCTCGGCCTCGACGCCGGGGACGATCCGGCCCGCGGACGCCAGCCGCCGCCGCGCTGTCGCGTCGCCCGCCACGGCGGCCCGGTGATCCTCCGGGCCCAGCACGGCAATCGTCGAGCTGGTCTCGGTGAGTCCGTACGCGTTGGTGAACGCGGTGTCACCGAACGCCGCCAGCGCCCGCTCCAGCACCGGCTGCGGCATGCGCGCGCCTCCGTAGGCCAGGGCGCGCAGCGTGGGCACGCCGGCGGGCGAGCCGTCGAGGTGATCGACGATCCGGGCCAGCATCGTCGGCACCACCATCGCGCTCGTGATCCGCTCGCTGCGCACCGTGTCCAGCCAGCCCTCCGGCGAGAAGCTGGGCAGGTACACGATCCGACGCCCCGCGTAGAGGTTCGACAGAATCGCCCCGAGGCCGGCGACGTGATACGGCGGCGTGCTCACGAGTGCCGCCTCGTCCTCGCCGGCCGAGGCGAACTCGACGGTCTGCAGCACGTACGTGGTCAGGTTCTGGTGACGCAGCAGCACGCCCTTCGGCCGGGCGGTGGTCCCGCTGGTGAACAGCACGACGGCGGTGTCGGCGTCCGACACCGCCGCGGGCCCGGCCGGGGCGTGCTCCCGCGCCTGCCCGAGGAAAACCGCGCTCGAGTACGCCGGCACGCCAGCGAGCGCCGGCAGGAAGGCCTCGTCGGCAACGACGACCGGCGCCTCCAGCTGCGTGATCAGGTCGCGGATCTGTTCCGGGCCCAGACGGTAGTTCACGGGCACGAACGGGACGCCAGCGGCGCAGGCGGCGAACGCGGCGACGGGCAGCGCCGGGCCGTTCTCGCCGACGAACACGGCGTGAGCGGCCCCGGCTTCGGCCAGCACGCCGCCGCCGCCGGCCGCGGCCGAGGCGAGCTGCTCGTAGGTAAGGCCGTCGGCCAGACCCCCAACGGCTACCCGGTCCGGGTACACCGACATCGCCATGTCCAGGACCATCGCGATTGTCATCCGTCTCGCCTCCCGTCCGGGACCACCGCTCGCCGGGCAGCTCTGGCCGTAGTAGCGTCCTGCGTAGTTCCGGCGAATGATAACTATAGATTTCTTTCTCGGATAGGTCAGCCCGTGGCGGGGCCGGTGGTGGCCGGGGAGGTCAGCCCGTGGGGCCGGTGGTGGCCGGGGAGGTCAGCCCGTGGGGCCGGTGGTAGGCGGGGCGGTCGACATGGCGGCCGTCGAGCGCTGGATGGACGCGGCCGGCCTCGGCGACGGGCCGGTCGCCGACGTCGAGCCGATGGCGGGCGGCACCCAGAATGTGCTGGTGCGGTTCTCCCGCGGCGGCCGCGGGTTCGTGCTGCGCCGCCCGCCGCTGCACAAGCGGCGGGGCAGCGACGAGACCATGCGCCGGGAGGCCAGGGTTCTGGCCGGCCTCGCGGGCTCCGGCGTGCCGCACCCGCGCCTCATCGCTGTGTGCGACGACCTCGACGTGATCGGCGCGGTCTTCTACCTGATGGAGCCCGTGGCCGGGTTCACGCCGACCGTCAGCCGGCCCGCGTTCCTCGACGATCCCGCCGGCCAGCGGCAGATGGCGCTGGCCGTGGTCGACGCGCTGGCCGCCCTGGGCCGCGTCGACGTGGCCGCGACCGGGCTCGCGACGCTCGGCCGGGCCGAGGGCTGGCTCGAGCGCCAGGTCGGCCGGTGGGCGTCGCAGCTGGAGTCCTACGCGGAGTTCCCCGGCTGGTCGGCCGCGGGACTGCCGGATACCGCCGCGCTGTGCGGCTGGCTGTCGGCCAGCCGCCCGCCTTCCTGGTCGGCGGGGCTCATCCACGGCGACTACCACCTCGCCAACGTCATGATCAGGCAGGACGGGCCGCAGGTGGCGGCCGTGGTGGACTGGGAGCTGGCGACCGTCGGCGACCCGCTCGTGGACCTCGGCCAGCTGCTGGCCACCTGGTGCGAGGACGGCGGGGTGGCGTCGGCGTCGACGGTCCTGGCGCTGCCCGGCTTCCCGAGCCGGGCGGAACTCGTTGCCCGTTATGGTGCGGGCAGCGAGCGCGACCTGTCATCCATTGGCTGGTACCACGCGCTCGCCTGCTACCGCCTCGGGGTGCTGCTGGAGGGCACGCATGCCCGGTCCACGGCGGGGCAGGCCGACCGCGGCTCCGGGCAGCGCATGCGGCAGATGGCGGCGGCCCTGTTCGAGCAGGGCCTCGCGATAGCGGCGGGCCGCGCGTAGTCTCTGCACTGAGGCCAAAGAGCAGAGTATGGATATGATACGTATGAATTGCCAGGGCACGCCGAGCGGAGGACCGGGCCTGTGAGCTGGGATTTCTCAACTGAGCCCGAATTCGAGGCGAAGCTTGCCTGGATGCGCGGCTTCGTCCGGGAGGAGATCCGCCCGCTCGAGGTGCTGAGCGACCGGTGGCGCGGCGCCGGCGGCCAGGCGCTGCTGGCCGAGGCCACCCGGCCGCTGAAGGATGAGGTCAAGCGGCAGGGGCTGTGGGCCGCGCACCTGCCCCCGTCCCTCGGTGGCACCGGGTTCGGGCAGGTGAAGCTCGGCCTGATGCACGAGATCCTCGGCCAGTCCGTCCTCGCCACGCCGATCTTCGGCAACAACGCGCCCGACTCGGGCAACGCCGAGCTGCTGGCGCTCGGGGGCAGCGACGAGCAGAAGGAACGCTGGCTGCGGCCGCTGCTCGACGGGTCGGTGTACTCGTGCTTCGCGATGACCGAGCCGGGGGCCGGCGCCGATCCCACGATGCTGGTCACCAGCGCACGCGAGGACGGCGACTCCTGGGTGATCAGCGGGCACAAGTGGTTCATCTCGAACGCGTCGGTCGCCGACTTCCACATCGTCATGTGCCGGACCGGCTTCGATGGCGCCCCGGCGCACAGAGCGTTCTCGATGTTCCTGGTGCCTGCCGGGACCCCCGGCGTCCGCGTGCTGCGCGACATCCCGACGATGGCCGAGCCGGACGCCCATCTCGGTGAGTTCGGCAACCATGCCGAGGTCCGCTACGACCACGTCCGGGTGCCCAGATCGGCGGTGATCGGCGAGGTCGGCGCGGGCTTCGCGCTGGCGCAGGCGCGGCTCGGCCCCGGCCGCATCCACCACGCGATGCGCTGGCTCGGCCAGAGCCAGCGGGCGTTCGACATGCTGTGCGAGCGCGCGGTCAGCCGTACCGTCCATGGCTCGCTGCTGAAGGACAAGCAGATGGTTCAGGACTGGGTCGCGGAGAGCTACGCCGGCATGCAGGCCGCCCGGCTGCTGACCCTGCAGGCCGCGTGGCGGATGGATCAGCTGCACGCGCAGGGCCGCCCGTACAGCGATGCCCGGGTCGACATCGCCATGATCAAGTTCTGGGGCACCCGGGTGCTGTACGACGTGATCGACCGGGCGATCCAGATCCACGGCGCGCTCGGCTTCTCCGCCGACCTGCCGCTGGAGAGCATGTACCGGCATGCCCGCGCGTCCCGGCTCTACGACGGGCCCGACGAGGTGCACAAGGTCACCGTCGCGCGCCAGGTGCTGCGCGGCTACCATCCGGCGCAGGTGCCCAGCGAGCACGTCCCCACCCGGCGTGGCCACGCCGAGGCCAAGTTCGCTGACCTGCTCGAGCAGGCCAGCCTCAACCGCTGATCCGCACCGGCCCAGCGCCGAAGGGAGCCTTGTTGAGCGACTACGACTACATCCGGTACGAGACCCTCGACGACGGCCGGATCGCGCGGATCTGCATGGCCCGGCCCAAGTCCCGCAACGCGCAGAACCGGGGCATGCTGGTCGAGCTGGGCGACGCGTTCGCCCGCGCCGAGGCCGACGACGCGGTCCGCGTCGTGATCCTGGGCGGCGACGGCCCGTCGTTCTCGGCCGGGCACGACCTCGGGACCGCCGACGACCAGCGGGAGCGGGCGGCCGGCCCGGACCAGCACCCGAGCTTCGGCTGCAACGGCGCCACCAAGGACGGGGCAGAGACCCGCACCCGGCAGGAGTGGCACTATTACTTCGAGAACACGCTGCGCTGGCGGAACCTGCGCAAGATCACCGTGGCGCAGGTGCACGGGAACGTGTTCTCGGCCGGGCTGATGCTGATGTGGGCGTGCGACCTCATCGTGGCCGGCGAGGGCACGGTCTTCGCCGACGTGGTCGGCACGCGGCTCGGGATGTGCGGGGTGGAGTACTTCGCGCACCCGTGGGAGTTCGGGCCGCGCAAGGCCAAGGAACTGCTGCTGACCGGGGACACGCTGGACGCCGAGGACGCGTACCGGCTCGGCATGGTCAGCAAGGTGTTCCCCGACGACGAGCTCGCCGAGCGGACCGAGGCGTTTGCAAAGCGGATCGCCCGCGTCCCGACGATGGCCGCGCTGCTCATCAAGGAGTCGGTGAACCAGTCGGTGGACGCGATGGGCTTCACGTCGGCGCTCAACGCGTGCTTCACGATCCATCAGCTCAACCACGCGCACTGGTCGGAGGTCTCCGGCGGCAGGACCGCGATCGGCACCGCCGAGTACGGGATGGACGACTGGCGCGCCGCGCCGCCGCTGCGCCACGCGTCCCGTTCCGAGGCGTGACCCGATGAGCGTCGTGCCGGAGGTGCGCCAATGAATGGTGCCGGAGGTGCGCCAATGCATGGTGTCGGAGGTGCGCCAATGAACGCAGTGGAACTGCTGGCGGGCAAGGTGGCCTTGGTCACCGGGGCCTCGCGCGGCATCGGCCGGGCGATCGCCGAGGCGTTCGTGGCGGAGGGCGCGCGCGTGATGATCTCCTCGCGGCGCGGCGCATCGCTGGCGAGGGTGGCCGAGGAGATCGGCGGCGACCGCGTGGCGTGGTTCGAGGCGAACGCGGGCGACGCGGACGCGGCGCGGGCGTGCACCGAGGCGACCGTCGAGCGCTTCGGGTCGGTCGACATCCTCGTCAACAACGCGGCGACGAACCCCTACTTCGGGCCCATGATCGACATCGACGTGCCGCGCGCGATGAAGACCGTGGGCGTCAACGTGGTCGGCCCTCTCTGCTGGACCCAGAGCGCGTGGCGGTGTGGCATGCGGGACACCGGCGGAAGCGTGATCAACGTCGCCTCGGTCGGGGGTTACACGGTGGAGCCCAGCATCGGCTTCTACAACGTGACCAAGGCGGCGCTGCTGCAGGTCACCCGGCAGCTCGCGGGCGAGCTCGGACCGGGCGTGCGGGTCAACGCGCTCGCCCCGGGGCTGGTGAAGACCGACATGTCGCGGGCGCTGTGGGAGGGGGAGGGCCGCGAGGAGGAGGTCGCGAGGCGCCTGCCGCTGCAGCGCCTCGGCACGGTCGGCGACATCGCGAGCGCCGCGGTGTTCCTGGCCAGCGACCAGTCGGCGTGGATCACCGGCCATACGATCGTGATAGACGGCGGCTCGCTGGTGGACGGGGTGATCGCGCACCGGCGTGATCACGGGCCGCCGGTGTAGCCCGCGCAGCGCCGTGGTTGGCGGCGCGCATTATGCGACAATGCTCGTGCCATCGGCAATGCCGGCGGCCCTTCCCGAGGGGAGAATGAGGTGGCCACTCGCGGTTCAGCGCCGGAGCCGCGCAGTGAGGTGTTCAACGGGTCGATTCCGGCCGCCTCGCCGGAGCACTTCACCGCGACGTGGATACGGCCCGCGATCAACACCTTGCCGCGATCGCTCAAGCGGTCCGAGATCGTCGCCCGGCAGATCGTCGAGGACGTGCTGCGGCGCCGGCTCGCCCCCGGCGAGCTGCTCGCCCCGGAGAGCGTGATGCTCGCCCAGTACGGGGTCGGGCGGGCGACGCTCCGCGAGGCGCTGCGGCTGCTCGAGGCGCAGGGCCTGGTCGTGCTGCGCCCGGGCCCGGGCGGCGGGACCATGCTCTCAGCCGTCGACGCCAGTGACCTCGGCGGCACCGCGACGCTGTTCTTCCGGCTGGCCGGCGCCACCTATCGCGAGCTGGTGCAGGCGATCACCGTCGTCCAGCCGTGGCTGGCCGAGATGGCGGCCAGCCGTCCCGATCACAAGGCGGCGGCCCAGGAACTGTATGACGCGATCGACGTGATCGAGGCCGTCCGGGACGAGCCGCAGGGTGTGTTCCGCACCGGGCCCACCTTCCACGCGGTGGTGGCGAAGCTCAGCGACAATCCCGTGCTCAGCACGTTCGTCAACGCGCTCGAGGCGATCTTCACCAATCAGGTGCTCAGCACCATCGACCTGACGCCGCGGCAGCCGGAGTTCTTCGAAGCCCACCGGGCGATCGCGAAGGCGATATCCGCGGGCCACCGCGGCGAGGCCCGCCGGCTCTCCCAGGAGCACGCCCAGGACCTCCAGGAATACTGCGAGGAGCGTGCGAAGCAGCGCCTCGACCACGTCATCGAGTGGCTCTGACCCAGCCCGCTGGCCTCAGACAGCCCTGTTCCGGCGGTCGGCTGTGCTGGAACTGCCTTACCCGGCCGTGACGGACTCTTGGCCATAATCCATGCTAATGATATGGTGGGTTATATGACCGCTGGAGCTTCCGTCGCCATTGTCGGTATCGGGGAGACGAAGTTCGTCCGCAGGTCGGAGAGCTCGGTCGGGGAGCTGGCCGTGCAGGCGGTCCGGGCCGCCATCGCCGACGCCGGGCTGACACCCGGCCAGGTCGACGGGATCGTGCCCGTGATCGCCGAGCCCGCCGCCGATGACATCGCCGCGGCGGTCGGCATGCAGCGCCGGTTCACCGGGATGGCCGGCTACGTGCCGGGGGCGGGAGCGCTCTCGGCGGCCGTGACCGCCAAGCTGGCCCTCGACGCGGGGCTCGCCGACTACGTGGTCGTGTACCTCGGCTACGGGTCGTCGCGTCCGGGCGGCCCGTACACGTTCCACGCCAAGGACCCGGTCAAGGCGAGCTACGAGATGCCGTTCGGCTTCTACGGGCAGCCGGTTTACTTCGCCGCGTGGCAGCAGCGCTACTGCCACGACTACAACGTCAAGCCGGACGAGCTGGCCGGGGTGTCGATGGCCGCGCGCCAGTGGGCACGGCTGACCCCCGGCGCGCAGGAGACCAGGCCGCTGAGCCTGTCCGACTACCTCGCGAGCCCGATGATCTCCAGCCCGCTGCGCAAGGCCGACTGCTGCCTGCTGACCGACGGCGCCGCCGCGTGCGTGCTCACCAGCGTCGAGCGCGCCCGCGACCTGCCGAACCCGCCGGCGGTGCTGAGCGGCTACGGGCTGGCGTCGATGGACGTCACGATGCACGACATCTTCACGCAGAAGGCCGACTTCCTCGAGCTCGGCTCCCGGATGTCGGGACCGCGCGCCTACGCGTCCGCCGGGATCGGCCCGGGCGACATCGACGTCGCGCTGGTCTACGACTGCTTCAGCACTAGCCTCGTGCTGCAGCTGGAGGACCTCGGGCTGTGCCCGCGCGGCGAGGGGTTCGCGTTCGCCAACGACGGTCACATCTCGCCGGGCGGCAGCCTGCCGGTCAACACCCACGGCGGTCACCTGTCGTACGCGTACCTGCCCGGCGTCGTGCACATCGCCGAGGCGGTCAAGCAGATCCGCGGCACCCGCGGCGAAGCGCAGGTCCGCGGCGCCGAGGTCGCGCTCGTCTCGGCGCTCGGCGGCAACGACCACGCCAGTCTCGTCATCACGAAGGACCGCTGACCGTGCCCGCTGTCACCGGCCACGTGCCGGAGTTCGCTCCGCAGCTCGACGATCCGCTGTACTCCCCGTTCTGGCAGGCGGCCGAGGCGGGGAAGGTGGCGCTGCCGGCCTGCCCGGACTGCGGCGTCTTCCAGTGGTACCCGCTGGCCGGCCGGCGGTGCGGGCACCCCGGCCCGCTGGAGTGGCGCGAGCTGCCCGGCACCGGGACGATCTTCAGCTTCACCCGCGTGGAGCGGGCGTTCCTCCCGTCCGGCGGCGAGCCCCCGTACACGGTGGTGCTCGTCGACCTGGACGGGGCGCCGGGCCCGCGCCTGGTCTCGGTCCTGGTCGGCGACGGCAGCGACGCGCCCGCCATCGGCGCCCGGGTCCGGCTGTCGCCGACCCGCTTCGCCACGCACACGCTGCCGACGTTCGCGCTGGAGAGGACGTCATGACACACCCAGACACGCCCGGCGCGCCCGACACGCCCCAGGAGACCGTGGCCCCGGGAACGCGGCTGCGCTGCGGGACCTGCGGCGCCGAGGCGATCGTCCTGCAGCCCGGTGCCGCGGACCTGACGTGCTGCGGCGCCCCGCTGACCGTCACCTTCGACGGGTCGCGGCGCGCGTGAGGAGCGGCGCGCGTGAGGATGGGAGGCCAGGTGGCTGATTCGAACCAGGTGGGCAAGCGGTACCGCTGCCAGGAGTGCGGCACGCAGGTGATCTGCGTGAAGCGCGGCGAAGGCCGGTTCACCTGCCACGGCCAGCCGATGGAGCTCGAGTCCGGCAAGCCCCTCCCGTCGTCGGACTGATCCGGAGGAACAGCGGAATGCGCCTGTCGCTGCGATATGACATGCGGGCACCGGCCATCGGCGCACCCGCCGAGGTCCTGTACGCGGCATCCCTCGACCAGTGCGAGTGGGCCGACAAGCTGGGCTTCGACACCGTCTACCTGGCCGAGCACCACGGCGCCGACGACGGCTACTGCGCGTCACCGATCGTGCAGGCCGCCGCGATCGCCGGGCGGACATCCCAGATGCGCATCCACCTGTCGGCCCTGCTGCCGGTGATGCACAACCCGCTGCGGCTCGCCGAGGACCTGGCCACGCTGGACATCCTCAGCCACGGCCGGCTCGACCTGACGGTCGGGCTCGGGTACCGGCCGCACGAGTACGAGATGTTCGGCGTCCAGAAGTCCAAGCGCGTCGCGATCCTCGAGGAGACGCTCGGGATCCTGGAGCGGGCGTGGACCGGGGAACCGTTCGACTACCACGGCACGACCGTGATGGTCCGGCCGACCCCGGTGCAGAAGCCGCGCCCGCCGATCTACATCGGCGGCTCCAGCGAGGCCTCGGCCCGGCGGGCCGCCCGGTACGGGGACAACTACCTCCCGGCGGGCATCCCCGGCCTCTACGACATCTACCAGGAGACGCGGCGCCAGATGGGCCTGCCGCCGAACTCCCCGCCGCCGGCGCTCGGTCCCATGTTCCTGTTCGTGACCGAGGACCCGGAGCGGGCCTGGGACACCGTGGCCCCGTACGTCCTTTACACCTCGAACTCCAACGCGCAGTGGGCCAGGGAGCGCGGCGTCGGCAGCACGCAGTACATCCCGGCCCGCGGCGTCGAGGACCTGAAGGCCAGCCCGGTCTTCGAGGTCGTCACCCCGGACGAGTGCGTGGCGCTCGTCGAGAGGCTCGGCCACCACAGCGATCTGATGTTCCAGCCGCTGATGGGCGGCATGCCGCCGGAGATCGGCTGGGCCAGCCTCGAGCTGTTCGCGGCGGCGGTGCTGCCGCGTCTCGTCGTCGCGGGCTATCGCGACCCGCTGCCCGCCTGACCGGCGCGCCAGACTTCCGTATTCATCCAGTTGGGCCCCTCCGCGGTCTAGGCCGCCGCCTATACCATTGCTATCATTACCATGCATCTTGCTGGACCCTCGGAAGGACCCGCGCATGGCAGGACCGCTCGAAGGACTCGTCGTCGTGGACGCGACCTGGGGAATGCCGGCCGGCATCGCCAGCCACCTGCTCGCCGACTACGGCGCCACCGTGATCAAGCTCGAGCGGCCGGGTGGCGGGCCGAACGGCCACGACATCCTGCGCAGCGTGCTCGACCGCGGCAAGTGGAGCGTCGAGGCGGACCTGGCGACACCCGAGGGGCTGCAGACCGCGCACTCCCTGCTGGCCGCGGCCGACGTCTGGCTGGAGTCGTTCGGCCCCGGACGCGCGGCCGGCCTCGGCCTCGGCTATGACGACCTGCGCGCCCGTTACCCGCGGCTGATCCAGGCGACGTTCACCGGCTACGGGCGGGGCGGGCCGTGGCGCGACCGGCCCGGCTACGACGCGCTGGTCGCGGCGCGGTGCGGACTGCAGGCCGAGCAGGCCGGCCATCGCAAGGGCCCGATCTTCCTCGGCCACCCGACGATCGCGTACTGCACCGGCTTCCTGGCCACGATCGGGATCCTCGCCGCGCTGCGGGCCCGCCACCACACCGGCCGGGGCCAGCAGGTCGACGCGTCGCTGCTGGACGGCATGCTCGCGGTGATGGGGATGAACTGGTGGTGGAACGAGCGCGACCTGTCCTACCTGGCCAGGAGCGGCACCGAGACCGGGTTCGGGCACAACCGGCTGATCACGGACCTGTTCATCTGCCAGGACGGCAAGTACCTGATGGTGCACACCGGCGGCGACGGCGGGTTCAAGCGGCTCACGGACATACTCGGCGTCGGCGGCAAGATCCGGGCGATCGAGGGCGTCGAGATGCGGGTGCCGCTCAACGAGGAGGAGTACCACATCGCCCGTCACCTCGTGCCGGACGCGTTCAAGGCCCGGCCGCGGGCGGAGTGGATCAAGCTCTTCCATGAGGCCGACGTCGCGGCGCTGCCGGTGCTGCCCGCCTCGGAGACGATCGAGGAGCCGCAGGTCGCCTACGCCGACCTGGTCATCGACGTCGACGACCCGGTGCACGGGCACATGCGCCAGGTTGGCCCCGTGATCCGGTTCGCCGACAGCCCGGCCGCCGTCCCGCCGCCCGCCCCCGTCCTCGGGCAGCACACCGCCGCCGTGGCCGCGGGGGAGACGCCGGCCTCGGCGATCGCCGACGCGGCGCTGACCGACGAGCCGCTGGCGGGCATGCAAGGACCGCTGGCGGGCCTGCGTGTGATCGACTTCAGCGCGTTCTTCGCCACCGCGTACGGCGCGCGCCTGCTCAGCGACCTCGGCGCGGACGTGATCAAGGTCGAGCCGGTGCGCGGCGACCACATGCGGCCGCTGCCCGACCTCTTCGAGGGGGCGCAGCGCGGGAAGCGGACGATCGCCCTCGACATGCGCACGCCGGAGGGCCAGGAGGTCGCGCGCAGGCTTGTCGCGGGCGCCGACGTCGTGATGCACAACTTCCGGCCCGGCAAGGCCGAGAAGATCGGCCTGGGCTACGAGCAGCTGCGCGAGATCAAGCCGGACCTGATCTACGCGTTCCTGCCCGGCTTCGGCTCGGCCGGCCCGATGGAGAAGCTGAAGAGCTTCGCGCCGCTCGTCTCCGGCTACGCGGGCCTGCTCTACGAGGGGGCCGGGGCCGGCAACCCGCCGGTGCGGCGGGTGCTCGGCAACGAGGACCTCTACAACGGCATGGCCGGCGCCGTGGCCGTGCTCATGGCGCTGGCGCACCGGACCCGCACCGGCCGCGGGCAGTATCTGGAAAACCCGCAGCTGCACTCCAGCCTGTTCGTGGTCGGTGAGCACGCGACCGACGCCGAGCGCCGGCCGCTGCCGGCGCACGAGCTCGACGCCGACCAGACCGGCTGGTCGCCCCTGTACCGCCTGTACCGGACCAGCGACGGCTGGATCTGCCTGGCGTGCTTCGGCGACCGGGCCTTCGGCCGGCTCTGCGCTGCGCTCGGCCTGCCGGAGGCAGCGGACGACGCCCGCTTCGCCAGCCAGGCGGCCCGGGACGCGAACGCGGGCGAGCTGGCCGACCTTCTCGCTGGCCGGTTCTCTCAGCTGTCCACCGAGAACGCGCAGGCCGTGCTCGACGAGCACCGGGTGCCGGCCGAGACCCCGGCCGGCGACCCGCTGATGCCCGAGCTGCTCTGGGAGGAGTGGGCGCTCGACGACCAGCGCGTGTTCGAGCACCACCACGCCGAGCACGGCTGGATCCGCGAGGTGGGCCTCGTCGTCCGGCTCTCGGACACCCCTGGGCTGAACAAGGGGACGAGTCCCCTTCTCGGGCAGCACAGCGCGGAGATCCTCGCCGAGCTCGGCTACGGCGAGCAGGAGCAGGCCGCGCTGCTCACCGGTGTGGTACGGGCCGCGGAACAGGACTGATACCGGTGGACGTCAGCTATCCGGAGCGCGCGGAAGCCTTCCGCGCCGAGGTGCGCGCGTTCCTGGCCGCGAACCTGCCGCCGGGCTGGCGCGGCTTGGGCGCGCTCGCGCCGGGGGAGCGCCGCGACTTCGAGCGGGCCTGGCGGGCCACGCTCGCCGAGCACAACCTGCTCGCGGTGTCCTGGCCCGCCGAATACGGCGGCGCCGGGCTGTCCGACATCGAGCAGGTCGTCCGGTCCGAGGAATTCGAGCGGGCGGGCGCGCCGACCGGGACGGAGAACGACGGCTTCGGCATCGGCCTGCTCGGCAACACGCTGCTCGTCGCCGGGACCGACGAGCAGAAGCGCTACTTCCTGCCGCGGATCCTGTCCGGCGAGCACGTCTGGTGCCAGGGCTACTCCGAGCCCGACGCCGGCTCCGACCTCGCCGGGGTGCGGACCCGTGCCGTGCTGGACGGGGAAGAGTGGGTCATCAACGGGCAGAAGATCTGGACGTCGGCGGGCGCCACCGCCAACTGGATCTTCGTGATCGCGCGCACCGATCCGGCCGTGCCCAAGCACCGGGGCCTGGGTTTCCTGCTAGTCCCCATCGACCAGCCGGGCGTCGAGGTCCGCCCGATCAGGAACGCGGCCGGCTACGACCTGTTCTGCGAGGTGTTCTTCACCGACGCGCGGACGCCGGCCGGGCACGTCGTCGGCGGCGTCAACAACGGCTGGTCCACCGCGATGACCCTGCTCGGGTTCGAGCGCGGCGCCGAGGTGACGACCGACCCGATCCGGTACCGGCGCGACCTGGACCGGCTGCTCGAGCTGGCGCGCGAGCGCGGCCGCGACGCCGAGCCGCGCATCCGCGACGAGCTGGCCTGGTGCTACGCCCGGGTCGAGATCATGCGCTACCGGGGCTACCGGGGCCTGACCCGGTTCCTGGCCGGGGCCAGGCCGGGCGCGGACGGCGCGATCAGCAAGCTCATCTGGAGCGAGTACTTCCAGCGCTACACCGAGCTCGCGATGGAGATCCTCGGCCTGGACGCGCTCGCCCCGCCCGGTGCCGGCAACGGCGGCGCGCTGAAGGTGGCCGACTCCGGCACCGAGAACTCGGCGCGGTGCTGGGCGGAGGAATTCCTGCACGCGCGCGCCGGGACCATCTACGCCGGGAGCAGCCAGATCCAGCGGAACGTGATCGGCGAGCAGCTGCTCGGCCTGCCCCGCGAGCCGCGCATGGACGGCGGGCCGTTCCGGGACATCGGCAAGCCGGCGGCCACACCGGCGCTGGGAGGCTGAGCGCGGTGTTCTTCGACTACTCCGCGGAGCAGCAGGACTTCCGTGACTCGCTGCGCAAGCTCGTCGCGGATCGCGCGCCGCTCCCGGCGGTGCGGGCCCGGCTCGGCGATGCGCACGATCCCGGCCTGTGGCGGACCGTCTGCGACGAGATGGCCCTGCTCACCCTCGCGGTGCCGGAACGATACGGCGGGGCCGGGTTCAGCCTGGAGGAGACCGCCGTCGCCGTGGCGGAGCTTGGCCGCGGGCTCGCCCCTGTCCCGGTGTTCGAGGCCGTGCTGGCGATCGAGGCGATCCTGCGCACCGGAACCGAGGCGCAGCGCCAGGAGCTGCTGCCCGGCCTGCTCAGCGGAGAGCGCATCGCGATTGTCGCGGTGGCCGGCCCGGACGGCCTCGACCCCGGCGCCGCGCCGGTCACAGCCGGCCCGGCGGGTGCGCCCACCCTTGCCGGCCCGGCGGGTCTGGCCACCTCGGAAAGCCCGGCGGGTGCGGCGGCACCCCGCCACGCCCTGACCGGGTCGCTGCGGCACGTCCTGCGGGCGCACGTGGCCGACCTGCTCCTCGTCCCCGCGCTCGCCGAGGACGGTCCCGGGCTGTTCGCGGCCGAGACGGCGGCACCCGGCGTCACCGTCGGCGGGCCCGGGTCCTCGTTCGACCTGACCCGGCCGGTCTGCGCCGTGGCCCTGGACGCGGTTCCCGCCGTCCGCCTGGGAGACGGCCCGGGACCGGACACCGGCGGCCTGCTCGACGTCGGCAGGACGCTGCTCGCGGCCGAGATGACCGCCGCCGCCGAGGCGTGCCTGGACGCTGCGGTCGAGTACGCCAAGCGCCGCGTCCAGTTCAACCGGGCCATCGGGTCGTTCCAGGCCGTCAAGCACGGGTGTGCGCAGCTCGCCGTCGAGATCGACGCGGCCAGGGCCGCCGCCGACTGGGCGGCGATGCTTGCCGCCGCCGGCGACCCCGGCCTGCGCACCGCCGCGCTCATCGCCAAGGCGCAGGCTGCGGACACCTTCACCGCGTGCGCCGGGTGGAACATCCAGGTTCACGGGGGCATCGGCTTCACCTGGGAGCACGACGCGCACCTGTACCTGCGGCGGGCGAAGGCCGACGAGGCGCTGTTCGGCAGCACCGCGCGGCACCGGGCAATGCTGGCCGACCGGGCAGGGATTTGACACCCCGTACCCGCGGTGGCGGGGCCCGCGCGCGGAAGGAGCTTCCGGTGCACTGCACGCCCGGACCACGCATCGCTACCCGCGTCGGCCTGCTCCCCGCCACTTCGGACGGCCTTCTGGCGGCATTTGCGAGCGTTGACCGGCAGAATAATCTATGCCTATCATATGCCAGGTTAAGGTCGTGTTTCGCGCGCGCTGACCTCCCGGGAAGGGCAGGGATCCCCCTGTGAGCACTGGATTCGCGGCTGCAGGCCCGGTCGCCCCGCCCCCGCCGCCGGCACCGTCATCCGCTCTGCTGCGCATCTCGGGCGTCTCCAAGACGTTCCCCGGCACGAAGGCGCTCGACGACGTCGCGATGGACGTCGCGCCCGGCGAGATCCACGCGCTGATCGGCCAGAACGGCTCGGGCAAGTCCACGCTCATCAAGGTCCTGGCCGGCTACCACCACGCCGACCCGGGCGCCAGGGCGTGGATCAACGAAGAGCCGATCGACCTGAACAGCGCCGTCGAGCACCGCCATCACCGGATGCGGTTCGTCCATCAGGACCTCGGCCTGTTCCTCGAACTCGGCGCGGCCGACAACCTGGCGCTGCGCAGCGAGTTCAGCACCACCCGGCTGCACCTGATCAAGTGGCGGCAGCAGCAGGCGCTGACGCGGGACCTGCTCGGCCGGTTCGGCCTCGATCTCGACCTGTCGCGGCCGCTGGCCGAGGCGACGCCGGTGCAGCGGACCATCGTCGCGATCGCCGCCGCGCTCGTCGGCTGGGAAGGCGGCCCGGGCCTGCTGGTCCTCGACGAGCCGACCGCGGTGCTGCCGCCACAGGACGTGGAGCGGCTGCTGGACATCATCCTGACGGTGCGCGAGCGCGGCACCAGCATTCTGTACGTCTCGCACCGCCTGGACGAGGTGCTGCGCATCGCCGACCGGGTCACGGTCCTGCGCGGCGGGCGCGTGGTCGCGACCAGGCCCGTTGCCGGGCTGGACACCCAGGCGCTGGCCGAGCTGATGGTCGGCTCCGACGTCGACGCGGGGTACCGGGCCGGGCTGGACGTGCCACCCGACCGCTCGGTCGTGCTGCGCGCCCGGGGGCTGCGTGCCCGCTTCCTGGCCGGGGTCGACCTGGAGCTGCGCGAGGGCGAGGTGCTCGGCGTCGCCGGCCTGCCGGGGTCCGGCCGTGACGAGCTGCCGTACGCGCTGGCCGGGGTCCTGCCCGGCGCGACCGGCGAGGTCCAGCTGACCGGGCAGGACTGGACGCCGGTGCGCAAGTCCGCCACGTTCGACATCCCGATCGTGCCCGCCGACCGCGGCCGCGAGGCGGTGATCAAGGAGTTCAGCGTCGCCGAGAACCTGACGCTGTCGGTGGTGAAGCGGTTCCGCCGCTTCGGGCTGCTGCGCAAGCGGCCCGAGCGCGAGCTGGTCGGCGAGTGGATCGACGCGATCTCGGTGCGGACGAGCGGCCAGGACGCGCTGATCACCACGCTGAGCGGCGGCACGCAGCAGAAGGTCATGATGGCCCGTTGTTTGGCCCGGGACCCCCGGGTTCTCATGCTGTGCGAGCCGACGGCCGGTGTGGACGTGGGAACCCGCCAGGCCATCTACGAGTTCATCGCCAGCCGCGCGCAGGCCGGCCTGTCGCTCGTCGTGTCGTCGTCCGACACCGGCGACCTGCTGGCGATCTGCACCCGGGTGCTGGTCATGTGCAACGGGAGCGTGGTACGCGAGCTCGCTGCCGGCGACATCGACGAGCAGGCGCTCATACACGCGATGGAAGAGACGGAGCAGGCACAGGTATGACTACCCAGCTCCCGGCCGAGCGCCGGCATTCGAGCGGCCCGGGCCAGGGTCCGCGGCCGGCCGCTGGCCAGGTCATCGGGTCGAAGGTGCGCGCCTGGCTCAGCCCGCGCAACATCGGCGCGATCTACGTCCTGATCGTGATCTGCATCGTGTTCTCGATCTGGACCCCGAGCACGTTCCCGGTCCCGGCCACGCTGACGCAGATCCTGGACGACAACGCGATCACCGCTCTCGCGGCGCTCGCGCTCATCGTCCCGCTGTCCACGATGACGTTCGACCTGTCGTTCGCGTACGTCATGTCGCTGTCCGGGGTGACCGCCGCGCACTTCGTCGCGTCCGACAACCTCAACCTCGTGCTCGCCACGCTCGCGGGCGTCGGCGTGGCGCTCGTCATCGGGGTCATCAACGGCTTCGTCGTGGTCGTGATGCGGATCGACTCCTTCATCGGGACGCTGGCGACGGGATCCCTCGTGCAGGCGTTCATCAGCTTCGTCACCGGTGACAACACGATCAACAGCGAGAAGCTGGCCGGGGCGTTCTCGAGCATGAGCCAGAACACCTTCGGCGGCGTGATCTACCCCGTCTGGTACGCGCTGATCCTGGCGATCGCGCTGTGGATCTTCATGGAGTACACCGCGACGGGGCGCCGGCTGTACGCGACGGGCTTCAATCGCGAGGCGGCCCGCCTGGCCAACATCAAGGTGAACAAGCTGAGGTTCTGCTCGCTGCTGACGTCGGCCGCCCTGGCCGGGTTCGCCGGCGTCATGCTGGCCTCGTCGCTGAGCTCGGGTGACCCGACCGCCGGCACGTCCTACCTGCTGCCGGCGTTCGCCGCGCTGTTCGTCGGGGCCACGGTCTTCAAGGCGGGCAGGTTCAACGCGTGGGGCACGATCGTCGCGGTGCTGATGCTGGGCACCGGGATCGTGGGCCTGGGGCTGGTCGCGGCGCCGCTGTGGGCCGACGACATGTTCACCGGCGTGGTTCTGATCGCCGCGCTGAGCGCGAACGTCCTGCAGAGCAGGAACCTGTGGATGGGCAACCTGCGCCGGGCGCGCTGGATGCCCGGCCAGCAGCGGCGCGCGGAAGGCCAGGAGCCGGCCGCGTGACCGATTCGGTGTGCCCGGTCAGCCACGCCGACTACCGGACGGCGACCGGGCCCGGCGGGCATTACGCCCTGCTGGATGCCGAGCGCGAGGCGAGCCCGTTCCTCTGGAACGACACCACGCCCGGCGGGTTCTTGATGGTGACGCGGTACTGGCTCGGAACAGGCTCGGCCAACCGGGATCCGCGCAAGTTCCCGGAGCCGGACCGGTTCGCCCTCGGCCGCGAGAACGTCAACCAGCACCTCGGCTTCGGCGCGGGCCCGCACCGCTGCCTGGGCATGCACCTGGCCCGGGCCGAGCTCGCGATCGTGCTGCGCGAGTGGCACGAGCGGATCGGTGACTACTGGATCGCGCCGGACGCGGCCATCACCGAGCGCGGGTCTCAGCTCACCCTCCGCTTGCTCCCGCTCCGCTGGCACCCATAGCTCTCCACGATCGGGTCTGTGGGGAAACGCGTCAGGCCCATGAGCCGACGCGTTTCCCCACGCTGACGCGTTTCCCCGAACTGGCAAGACGTGAAAGCCGTCGGGAGGTTCGGTGAATCACCCTTGACAGGTCAGCTGCTGCCTGAAGGGTGAGACGCATGCCGGAGTTCCTGAGGTGACGGCTCAGTCCGACGCCGGAACGGGACCCGTCCCCGCGGCCGGTGATTTCGCCGACATCTACGAGCGGCACTTCACCGAGATCCACCGCTACATCGCCGGGCGGCTCGGGCGGGACGTGGCCGACGACATCGCAGCCGACACGTTCGTGATCGCGCTGCGCAAGCGCGACGGCTTCGACCCCGGGCGCGGCACGGTGCGCGCCTGGCTGTACGGGATCGCGACCAATCTCGTGGCCCGGCAGCAGCGGGCGGAGCTGCGGCGGTATCGCGCCCTCGCCCGGGCCGGCACCCGGGACCTCGCCGACGGGCACGAGGAGCGCGTGGTGTCGCGGGTGGCCGCCGAGGGGCTGAGGCCGCGGCTGGCCAGCGCGCTGGCCCGGCTGTCCCGGGAGGAACGCGACGTGCTGCTGCTGGTCGCCCTGGCGGACTTCTCGCACGAGGAGATCTCCCAGGCGCTCGGCATTCCCTACGGCACCGTCGGCTCGCGGCTGAACCGTGCTCGCAGGAAGATTCGCACCGCACTGGGCCAGGAGGGTCAGACCGATGAATGAGCTGAACATGATCCGCGTGCTTCTCGACGAGGCGCCGCCCTCCTCCGAGGTGATCGCCGAGGGCCGCCGGCGGATCGCGGCCAGTGCCGCGGAACCGGGGCGGCCGGCGGCGCTGCGCGGCGTTGCGCTCCCCGGCGCCCGGCACTCTGCTGACCTCCGGCGGGCCAGAGGCGGGGGATTCCGCCACCGGACGGCCCGCCGGGTCGCGGTCGGTGCC
>JASHQP010000094.1 GCA_030039095.1 Streptosporangiaceae bacterium | reverse complement strand
CGGGGGCAGCCGGGACGGTTGGCGAGGGCGCGGCGGCGGCCGACCCGGCGACGCCGTTGCCGCTGACCGGCGAATCCCGCAGGGTCAGCCCGCGGTCGGCGAGCTTCTGCCGGATCTCCTCCACCGACGCCGGGCCGATCCCGTCGATCGCCAGCAGCTGCTCCCTGGTCCGCGACGCCAGGTCGCTGACCGTGTGGATGCCCGTGCGGCGCAGCCCGTTGTAGGTCCGGACCGGGAGGACCAGGCTCTCCAGGGAGCGCTCGTCTAGGTCGCCCTCCTGTTCGTCGGCAGCGCCCTCGTCGGAACTGCGCGCCGGCTCGGCGGCGAGCATGTCCGCGAGGTTCGACGCGAAGATCCCGATCAGCTTGCCACCGACCTCGGCCATCACACCGCGGCCGAACTGGGCGGGTCGCCCGGTCACGTTCAGCGTCGTGTTCACGACCACGTGGGTCTCGTCGCCCTGCCCCTGCAGCGTCGAGCGCACGGAGGCCGACGCCGTGCCCGCGCCCCTGGTCTCCTTGCCCGACGCCTCGAGGACGATAACGTGGTTTTGCGCGTCACGCTCGGTGAAGTGGGCTGTGCCCGCGTAGGTCATGACGATCGGGCCGACCTTGACCTTGATCCGGCCCTTGATGTCGTCGCCCTCGACCGAATCCAGGGTGGCGCCCGGCATGCAGGGCGCCACCCGCTTCACATCCAGCAGCACTTCCCACGCCCGCTCCTCAGGGACCGGGACGGTGAACGAGTGCTCTAGCTCCATCTTTCATACTCCTGCCGCCGCTGCCAGTGCCCGACCGGTCAGCACCTGCGCCAGGTGACGCCGGTAGTCGGGAGCGCCGTGCAGGTCGCTGGGCGGCTCGGTGGCCTGGTCTGCGACCGAAGCCGCCGCCTGCAGGGCATCCCTGCTGGCCTGCGCTCCCGCCGCGGCCTCCTCAGCCGCCGTTGCCCGCACGGGCACAGGCCCCATGTTAGTCAGGCCGATCCTGGCGCTGGCCACCTGCCCGTTCGAGCGCTGCACGAGCGCCGCAACGCCCACGATCGCCCAGGCCTGCGCGGTCCGGTGGAACTTCTCGTACCGGAAGCCCCAGCCGGGCAGCTTGGGCACCCGAACGCCGGTCAGAACCTCGGCCGGTCCCAGCGCCGTGGTCAGGTAGTCGACAAAGAAATCCGCGGCGGGGATCTCCCTGTCGCCTCCCGGTCCCCTGGCGATCATCGTCGCGTCGAGGGCCAGGGCGACCGCGGGCAGGTCCCCGGCCGGGTCGCCGTGAGCCAGCGACCCGCCGAAGGTCCCCCGGTGCCGGACCGCGGGATCGGCGACGGTCTCGGCGGCCTCGGCGAGCAGGCCACAGTGCTCGGCGATCAGCGGGTCACCGACCAGCTGGTAATGGGTGGTCCGGGCGCCGATCAGCAGCGAGTCGCCCTCGTCGGTGACTCCCCGCAGCTCGTCGAGGCCGCCGATGTCGACCAGCAGTTCCGGGTTGGCCAGACGCAGCCGCAGCAGCGGCAGCAGGCTCTGGCCCCCGGCGATCACCTTGGCGTCGTCGCCCGCGCCGGCCAGCGCGCGGGTGGCCTCGTCCAGCGACGAGGGCCTGACGTAGTCGAACTTCGACGGGATCATGCGAGGTTTCCGTTCTCTCGTGCGGCCTCGATCGCCCGCCAGACCCGCTCGGGCGTGCACGGCATCGTGACGTCGGTGACGCCGAGCGGGCGGAGCGCGTCGATGACCGCGTTGACCACTGCGGGGGTGGAGGCGATCGTGCCGGCCTCGCCCACGCCCTTGACGCCGAGCCGGTTGCTGGCCGGGCTCTCGGTCCGGCTGGTCACGTAGGAGGGCAGGTCGGCCGCTGACGGCACGAGGTAGTCCGCCAGGGTCGTGGTGACCAGGTTGCCCGCGTCGTCGTAGACCGCCTCCTCGTACAGAGCCTGCGCGATGCCCTGCGCGATGCCCCCGTGCACCTGGCCCTCGACGATCAGCGGGTTGACCACCTTGCCGACGTCGTCGACCGCCACGTAGGAGCGGATTCTGACCTGGCCGGTCTCGGTGTCCACCTCGGTCGCGCACAAGTGCGTGCCGTGCGGGAACGAGAAGTTGTCCGGGTCGTACGTGGCGTCGGAGTCCAGCGACGGCTCGACGCCGTCCGGCAGGTTGTGCGCGGCGAACGTGGCCAGCGCGATCTCGCCGATCGTGACGCCCTTCTCCGGGTCGCCCCGGACCGAGAACCGCCCCGGCGTCCATTCGAGGTCGTCGGCGGAGGCCTCCATCATGGCCGCGGCGATCATCTTGGCCTTGTCCACGACCTTGTCACAGGCGGCGACCAGGGCCATGCCGCCCACGGCCAGCGAGCGCGAGCCGTAGGTGTCCATGCCCTTGGGCGAGATCTGGGTGTCACCGTGCAGCACCCGGATGTCCTCGAACGGCACGCCGAGCTGGTCGGCCACGATCTGGCTCCACGCCGTCTCGTGACCCTGCCCGTGCGCGCTCGACCCGGTCACCACCTCGACCTTGCCGGTCGGCAGCATCCGGATCGACGCGCTCTCCCAGCCACCGGCGCCGTACGACAGCGACCCGAGCACCCGCGACGGCGCCAGCCCGCACATCTCGGTGAACGTCGAGACGCCGATACCGAGCCGGACCGGGTCGTTCCTGGCGTTGCGTTCCGCCTGCTCGGCACGCAGCTCGTCGTAGCGGAACAGTTCCCTGGCCTCGGCCGTGGCCGCCTCGTAGTTGCCCGAGTCATAGGTGAGCCCGGCGACCGTGGTGAACGGGAACTCCTCATGCTTGATCCAGTTCCGCTCCCGCACCTCGAGCGGGTCCATGCCGAGCTCGGCCGCGAGCTCGTCCATGATCCGCTCGATCGCGAACGTGGCCTCGGGCCGGCCCGCGCCACGGTAGGCATCGGTGGGCATCTTCGTGGTGAAGACGCCGGTGCACTTGAACGCGTACGCGTCCATCTTGTAGATCGCGTTGAACATGAACGCGCCGAGCAGCGGCACGCCAGGCGTGACCAGCATCAGGTAGGCGCCCATGTCGGCCAGCAGGTCGACGTCGAGGCCGCGGAGCCGCCCGTCGGAGTCGGCGGCGATCCGGATCCGCTGCCACTGGTCCCTGCCGTGGTGCACGGTCATGTTGCCCTCGCTGCGGGACTCGGTCCACTTGACCGGCCTGCCGAGCTTGCGCGTGATCAGCATCGCCAGCACTTCCTCGGCGGTGACCTGCAGCTTGGAGCCGAAGCCGCCGCCCACGTCGGGCGCGATCACCCGGATGTTCTGTTCCGGGATGCCGGTGACCAGGGCCAGCATGACCCGCAGCACGTGCGGGATCTGGGTGGCCGACCAGATCGTGAACTCGCCGCCGACGCACGTGGCGACGACCGCTCGCGGCTCCATCGCGCACGGGATCAGGCGCTGCTGCCGGAACGTGCGCTCGATCACCACGGGCGCGTCGCGGAATGCGGCCTCGATGTCGCCGTTGCCGAAGGGCCACTCGAAGCTCTTGTTGCCGGCCTCGTGCACCTTGGGTGAGCCCTCGTCGAGCGCGGCCCTCATGTCCAGCACCGGGGGCAGCGGCTCGTAGTCGGCCTCGATCGCCTCGACCGCGTCGGCGGCGGTGTAACGGTCCCTGGCCACGACCACGGCCACGGCCTCGCCCACGTAGCGGACCTCCTCGACCGCCATCGGCGGGTGGTTCGGGATCACGATGTCCGCGGTGACCGGCCAGGCGCAGGGCAGGCTGCCCTGCTCATCGGCGAAGTCGGCGCCGGTGAAGGCCGCGATCACGCCCGGGATCTTCCTGGCGGCGCTGACGTCGACCGAGGTGATCCGCGCGTGCGCGTACGGGCTGCGCAGGAACGCCATGTGCAGCATGCCCGGCAGCACGATGTTGTCGGTCCAGTTGGTCTGCCCGGTGACCAGCCGCGCGTCCTCCTTGCGGGGGCGTGGCCTGCCCAGCTCCGGTACCTGTGCTTCGGTCTGCGCGGTCATGACGTCGCTCCTGCCCCCGTGCTGGCCGCTTCCGAGGCGCGCTGCACGGCGCGGACGATGTTCTCGTAGCCGGTACAGCGGCAGAGGTTGCCCTCGAGGCCGTCGCGAATCTGCTGCGCGGTCGGGTGCGGGTTGTCGCGGAGCAGGTCAGCCGCCGCGATGATCATCCCGGGCGTGCAGTAGCCGCACTGCAGCGCGTGCAGCTCGTGGAATGCGCGCTGCAGCGGATGCCACTCCCCACCCCCCACCCCCCTCCCCGTTCCCCCTTCACCGGCCCCCTTCACGGCCAGCCCCTCGATCGTGGTGATCTCGGCCCCGTCCGCCTGCACGGCGAGCACCGAACAGCTCTTGACCGACTCCCCGTTCATCAGCACGGTGCACGCACCGCAGTTGGAGGTGTCACATCCGATGGGCGTTCCGGTCTTGCCCACCACCTCGCGGAGGTAGTGGACCAGCAGCATTCGCGGTTCGACGTCGTCGGCATAGCGGGCACCGTCGACGGTGACAGTGATCTTGGTCATACGCAGGCTCCTTGAAGACAGCCGGTGACGGCAGTTGCGCCTGAAGCCCAACCTAGGGCCGCCGGGGTCCGTGCACCAGACCCACCCCCCGGAGTCCCTTGCGCAGGCCCGCGCCCGTCAGCTCCCGGGTTCGCCGCCGAAACCGGGTCAACCCGGTGCGAACGAGGCGGGTCAGGCGGTGTCGACGACGCGGAACGCCTCGGCCAGGCGGCCCTCGGGCAGCCCGGCCCGTTCCGCCGTGCCGGCCAGCCGCTGCCGCAGCAGGTTCTCGAGGTCCTCGCGGTCGCCGGTCTGGCTCACGTGCGCGCGCAGCGCCGCGACCTTCCGCGGGAACGTGTCGGTCACGTCCACGTAGTGGTTGGCCATGCCGGGGCCGTTGATCCAGACCTCGCGCACGGTCCACTCCTTCAGGCCCTCGTCGGCGAGCAGCTCGGGGAACGCGAACGGGTTGCGTGCGTCCGGGTAGACGGCGTCCAGCGCGGCCGAGCCCACCGCGCGGTGATCGGGATGGCTGATGCCTGGCCGGACGTAGTCGCGCTCGGGGGACGGGCAGAGCACCCGGTCTGGCTGGACCTGCCTGATCACCCGCGCCAGGTCCTTGCGCAGTTCGAGCGTGGCCTCGACCCGCCCGTCCGGGTAGCCGAGGAACCGCAGGTCGTGCACGCCGACCCGGTCGGCGGCCTCGGTCTGCTCGTAGCGGCGCAGCGTCGCCATGTCGGCGCGGGTGATGCTGGGGTCGCTGCCGCCCGCGTCGCCGTCGGTCACCACGCAGTAGGTGACGTCGATCCCGGCGTCGGTCCAGCGCGCCACGGTCCCGGCGGCGCCGAAATCCACGTCGTCAGGATGCGCGACGATGACCAGTATCCGGCTGACCTCAGCGTCCTCGAGCACGACCATGATCTTAGAGCGCCCGTCACGGTGGCTCTGCACCCCTGCCAGCGGTGCTGGTCCAGCGCCTCGCCGGCGGCACGATCCGGCGCCCCACCCAGATCTCGTCAGGCGGGATCGCGTCGCTGTGGCTCTGGCTGGGGACTTTTGGGTGGGAGCGGTTTCAGGGCAGGCGCCCCTGGTGGTGCCGGTCAATAGATAATGGTCGTCAGGCGGACATGTGGTCGCATCGTGTATCCGCGATGAATGGAGGGTTCATGGGACTGCTGGACTCGGATTCCTGGCACGGCAAGATCTACTCGAACGGCTGGGTGGACGGCTCCGGCGGCGAGTACCCGGTCACCGAGCCCGCCACCGGGGCGGAACTGGGCCGGGTAGGCCACGCGACGCCGGGTGACGTGCGCGCCGCGGCCCGTGCGGCGAAGGCGGCGCAGCCCTCCTGGGCGGCGGCTCCGTACAGCGAGCGCGCCGCGGTGCTGCGTCGCGCCGGCGATCTCTGGCTCTCTCACGCCGACGAGATCAAGTCCTGGCTCTCGCGGGAGACCGGCGCGATCCCGCCCCTTGGCGACCTGCAGGTGCACGTGTCCTCCGACGAGTGCTACGAGGCCGCGGCGCTGGCCTCGCAGCCCTATGGCGAGCTGCTGCGCACGCCGCAGCCGCAGCTGAGCTTCGCCCGGCGGGTGCCGGCGGGGGTAGTGGGCGTCATCGCCCCCTTCAACGTCCCGACAATCCTGGCCATCCGCTCGGTGGCGCCGGCGCTCGCGCTGGGCAACACGGTGGTGCTGAAACCGGATCCGCGTACCTCGGTCAGCGGCGGTGTTCTGCTCGCCGAGATGTTCGCCGCCGCAGGGCTGCCCGACGGCGTGCTCCACGTGCTGCCCGGGGACGCCGACGCGGGTGAGGCACTGATCACCGATCCGGACGTCCGGATCATCGCGTTCACCGGGTCGACCAGGGCGGGCCGGGCGGTGGCGAAGCTGGCTGGGGAGCACCTGAAGCGGGTGCACCTGGAGCTGGGCGGCAACTCGGCGCTGATCGTGCTCGACGACGTGGACGTGGACAAGGCGACGTCGGTCGGGGCGTTCGGCTCGTTCATCCACCAGGGCCAGATCTGCATGTCGACCAGCCGTCACCTGGTGCACAGCTCGATCGCGAAGGAATACGCGTCAGCGCTGGCCGCACGGGTGGAGCACCTGCCCGTGGGTGACCCTTTCGCCGACCAGGTCGCGCTGGGCCCGCTGATCGACGAGCGGCAGCGCGACAACGTGCACCGGATCGTCACCGCCAGCGTGGACGCCGGAGCGGCGCTGCTGACCGGCGGGACCTACGAGGGTCTCTTCTACCGGCCGACCGTGCTCGGCGACGTGCCGACGTCGGCTCCCGCGTACGCCGAGGAGATCTTCGGCCCGGTCGCACCCGTGGTTGGCTTCGACTCCGTCGACGAGGCCGTGGAGCTCGCGGCCGGCACCGAGTACGGGCTGTCGCTCGGCATCCTGACCAGGGATGTCTACAAGGGCCTGGAGATCGCCGAGCGGATCCCGACCGGCATCGTGCACATCAACGACCAGACCGTCGCCGACGAGGCGACGATCCCGTTCGGCGGGGTCGGCGCGTCGGGGAACGGCGGCCGGCTCGGCGGCGCGCGGGCAAACATGGAGGCGTTCACCGAGACCCAGTGGGTCACCGTCCGCGGCGACCTGCCGGCCTACCCGTTCTAGGCGGGTGAACGCGCGATTTACGACGGGCCCGTCATCGACGCACATACTCATCCGATGCTCTATCCCGAGGGGCAGATCGGCGAGCCGCACCCGCCGGAGGACTACCGTCGCCGGGCGGAAGGCTCGCCGATTACGCAGGCCGCGGCGCTGGTCATCGCGCCGAGGGGAGATCTGCCTGCGACCCAGCGGCGCAACGACGCCACGCTGCGGCTGGGCAGAGACTCCGGGGGTTTCTTCTTCCCTGTGTGCTCGGTGCACCCCGGCGACGGCGCCGGGGCGCTAGCCGAGGTCGAGCGCGTCGCCGCCGCCGGCTCCCGGTGGCTGAAGCTGCACCCGAACAACCAGCGCTTCGACGTGGCCGACCCGGCGGTGGCCGACGTCGTGCGCCACGCGAGTGCGGCCGGGTTACCGGTGCTGTTCGACGCGTACGCGCCGTGGGACGCGGATCAGCCGGGCAAGTTCGTGCGGCTGGTGCAGGAGGTACCCGAGGCGCGGCTGATCCTCGCGCACGCCCACGGGCCCTCGTTCCCGCAGCTGCTCGTCTATGACCTTCTCGCCCCGTACCCGTACTGGCGGCGGCAGGTCTGGGTGGACATCTCGGCGACCGCGAACCTGCTGGCCGGCGGGCCGTTCGCGGAGCAGTTCCTCTGGGTGCTGCGCAAGTTCGGCATCGACCGGGTCATCTACGGCAGCGACTACCCCATCGGGGACCCGGTCGCGGACCTCGAGGCGGCCAGGAGCCTCGGCTTCAGCGACGCCGAGCAGGCGGCGGTGCTGCACGACAACGCCGCCGCCCTGCTCGGCTAGCCCGGCCCAGCCGCCGCCCGGCGCTCAGTCGAGCGCCGACATCACGTGCTTGACCCGGGTGTAGTCCTCGAACCCGTACATGGACAGGTCCTTGCCATGGCCGGACTGCTTGAAGCCGCCGTGCGGCATCTCCGCCACCAGCGGGATGTGGGTGTTGATCCAGACGCAGCCGAAGTCGAGCCGGCGCGACACCCGCATCGCCCGGGAGTGGTTGGACGTCCAGATCGACGAGGCCAGACCGTACTCGGTCCCGTTCGCCCACCGCACGGCCTCGTCCTCGTCGCTGAACCGCTGCACGGTGATCACAGGGCCGAATACCTCGTTCTGAATGATCTCGTCGTCCTGCAGCAGCCCGTCGACGACGCTGGCCTCGTAGAAGTAGCCGCGGTCGCCGGTCTTGTGGCCGCCTGCCAGCACCCGTGCGTGGTCGGGCAGCCGATCGATGAACCCGGACACCCGCTCGAGCTGGCTGGCGTTGTTCAGCGGGCCGAAGTCGGCGTCGGGAACGTCCGGGCCGCCCACGGTCTGGCCGCGGGCCTGCTCGACCAGCGCCTCGACAAAGCCGTCGTGCACGCCGGGCCCGGCCAGCACCCGGGTGGCAGCCGTGCAGTCCTGGCCGGCGTTGAAATAGCCGGCGATAGCGATCGCCTCGGCCGCCTTCGCCGGATCCGCGTCGTCGAACACCACGACCGGCGCCTTGCCGCCGAGTTCCAGGTGAGTTCTCTTCAGCTTCTCCCCGGCCGCGGCCGCGACCTCCCGCCCGGCCCGCACGCTCCCGGTGATCGACACCATCTGCGGCACCGGGTGCGAGACCAGGAGCCGTCCGGTGTCACGGTCGCCGCAGATGACGTTGAAAACGCCGGGCGGCAGGTGCTCGGACATCAGCTGGGCCATGAGCAGCGTCGAGACCGGCGTGGTGTCCGAGGGCTTCAGCACCATCGTGTTGCCGGCGGCGAGCGCGGGCGCCCACTTCCATACCGCCATCATCATCGGGTAGTTCCACGGGGTCACCGCGGCGCAGACCCCGATCGGCTCGCGCCGGATGAACGAGGTGAACCCGCTCATGTACTCCCCGGCCGAGCGGCCCTCCAGCATCCGCGCCGCGCCGGCGAAGAACCTGATCTGGTCGATCATCGGCGGGATTTCCTCGGACATGGTCAGCGCGATCGGCTTGCCGGTGTTCTGGCACTCGGCCTGGACCAGCTGCTCGGCGTGCTCCTCGAGGGTGTCGGCGATCCGCAGCAGCGCCAGGCTGCGCTCGGACGGCGTCTTGTCGCGCCACTCCTCGAACGCGTCCGAGGCCGCGGCGAAGGCCGCGGTGACCTCGGCCTCGGTGGAGACGGGGGCGGTGGCGAAGACCTCCCCGGTGCTCGGGTTGATCAGATCGAGGCGCTTGTCGTAGGCGAAGTCCGTGTCATGGCCGCCGACGAAGTTCTGCAAGTCTTCCACCACGAGCCTCCGTTCTGGATGTGCTCTTTCATTTCCTGCAAGGGTTCGCTCCGCGATTGCCCACGCTCTTCATTTGCCCGCGGGGGTTCGCTCCTCGATTGCCCAGGGCGATCCGTACTCGGTGAGCAGGTCGAGGAACGGCTGCGGGGGAAGCGCCTCGGGGCCGAGCACACCCGTGCCCGCCCAGGCGCCGGAGTCGATGAGCTCGAGCGCGGCCACTGGGTTCACGGCGGTCTGCCAGACCACGGCCTGGGAGCCGTACTCGGCCATGGACCACGCGTTGTCCACGACGTGGTACAGGTAGACCTCGCGCGGCGCGCCGCGGGTGCCGGTGCCGGTCACCCAGGTCCCCGCGCAGGTCAGCCCGGACATCTTGTCGCCGAGCGCGGCCGGGTCGGGAAGGCAGGCCGCGACCACGTCTCGCGGCGAGACAGCCGAGCCGCCGACGGTCACCGGCTCGGTCCGGTCGAGCCCGAGCTTGTGCAGCGTCTGCAGCACGCCGATGAACTCGCCGCCCAGGCCGTACTTGAACGTCACCCGGCGGGCCTGCACCCAGCGCGGGATCAGCAGCACCTCCTCGTGCTCCACGTTCACGCACTCGACCGGGCCGATCCCGGCCGGGAACGTGAACGTCTCGGGCTCGCTGAACGGCGGGGTGGTGAACCAGCCCCGCCCGGCCTCCCAGATCACCGGCGGGTTGAGGCATTCCTCGATCGTTGTCCAGATCGAGAACGTGGGCGCGAAGTCGTACCCGGCTACCTCCAGGTTCGCGCCGTCCCGCACCCCGATCTCGTCGATCTCGCTGAACAGCGTGTCGGCCGCGTACCTGGCGAACACGTCCGACAGGCCCGGCTCGACCCCGATGCCCACCAGGGCGAGCTTTCCGCTCTCCTCCCACTGGGCAGCCATCGCGAACTGGTCGTCGCCGAGCTTGACACCGGTCTGGGCGTAGGGCTCATCCTGGTTGGGATGAGACAGGGACATCGCCATGTCCAGGTAGTGGGTGCCAGCCCGGAGCGCGGCGCCGTAGAGCGGCATGACGAACCGGGGGTCGGTGGCGTTCATGAGCACGTCGCAGCCGTGCCCGGTCAGCAGGGCCACCGTGGCCTGCTCGTCGCGGGCGTCCAGCTGGACAGCGGTGAACCGGTCGGGTGCGGCCTGGGCGGCCCGCTGTGCCCGGCTCAGGTCGTAGTCGGCTATCACGAGGTCGGCGAACCGGCGGCGGGCGGCAATTTGGGCAAATGCCGTACCGACGCCGCCGGCGCCCACGAGCAGTATTCGCATAGGTGCGATCCTAGACCCAGGCTGGCCTGGCACGAACGGTACCAGTTGTGATACATAGCTGTTACAACGGAAATCGTTGCCGTGACGGGTGGTTCATGCTAGAACCGTCGCACTGGGTTACTAATGCACAGTGCCCGTGTGCCCGTGATAATTGCACTGCGTCCGGCGGTCTCGCCGTCGCCCGCGTGCCAGACCCGGGATGAGGCCGGGTCACTGCCAGGAGGGGTGAGCCATGGCCACCATCCAAGAAGCCACGCAGCCAGGGGGATCAGGGGAGCAGGTTGCCGAGAAGGGCCTGAAATCAGGCGCGCTGGGGCTGATCTCCAGCACCGTCATCGCGACCGCCTCGGTCGCCCCCGCCTACAGCCTCGCCGCGACGCTCGGTCTCATCGTCGTCGCCGTCGGGCTCAAGTCTCCCGCCATTGCCGTTGCGGCGTTCATCCCGATGATCTTCGCCTCGATCGGCTACAACGAGATGAACAAGGCCGACCCCGACTGCGGCACCACGTTCACGTGGGCCACCAGGGCGTTCAGCCCGGGCTGGGGGTGGACGGGCGGCTGGGCGATCGTCGCCGCCGACATCCTGGTCATGGCCAGCCTGGCCCAGGTCGCCGGGCAGTACATCTTCCTGCTCTTCAACGCCCACGGCATCGGAGACAACCCGGCGAGCAGCTGGGTGCTGCTCACCGGGGTGCTGTGGATCGTGGTCATGACCTACATCTGCTACCGCGGCATCGAGGTCTCGGCGAACTTCCAGAAGGCGCTGCTGGCGATCGAGGTCGGGATGCTGCTGGTGTTCTCCGTGGTCGCCCTCGTGAGGGTCGGCATCGGGCACCACCCGGCGGTCTCGGTGCACCCGAGCGCGTCCTGGCTCAACCCGTTCGGCATGCCGTTCAGCTCGTTCGCGTCCGGGCTGATCCTGATGGTGTTCATCTACTGGGGCTGGGACACCGCCCTGTCGATCAACGAGGAAACCAAGGACCCGTCCAAGACGCCGGGCCGGGCGGCCATGCTCTCCACCGTGATCCTGGTGGTCACCTACGGGATAGTGATCTTCGCCGCGCAGGCGTGGTCCGGGATCGGTACCAAGGGGATCGGCCTGGCCAACCCGGCCCACGTGGGCGACGTGATCTCCATCCTCGGCGGCTCGGTGTTCGGCACCAGCGGGTTCGGCAACGTTCTGAGCCACCTGCTGATCCTCATGGTGCTGTCCTCGGCGGCCGCATCCACCCAGACCACGATCCTGCCGACGGCGCGGACCACGCTGTCGATGGCGACCTACAAGGCGCTGCCGCCCGCGTTCGCGAAGATGCACCGGCGCCACCTGACCCCGACCGTGTCGACGCTGGTCATGGGGGGCATCTCGATCGTGCTGTACGCGATGATGAACTACCTGTCCGGCGGCAACGTGATCTACGACGCGGTGACAGCGTGCGGCGTCTACATTGCGTTCTACTACGGGCTGACCGCGTTCTCGTGCGTCTGGTACTACCGCAAGACGCTGCTGAGCAACGCGCGCGACCTCTGGATGCGGGGCATCATCCCGCTGGCCGGCGGGCTGATCCTCTGGGTGCTGGGCGGCTTCAGCATGTGGCAGGACTACGACGTCGCGACCGACAACAGCTACACGATGTTCACGGTGCCGGGCCTGCACTGGCAGATCGGCGGCGTGTTCGTGATCGTGTTCCTGTCCGCGCTCGTCGGCCTCCTATTCTGGATCTACCTGCGCGTCACCCAGCCGGCGTTCTTCAAGCGGCAGACCCTCACCAGGGCCACGCCGACGCTGGTTCCCGACGAATGACCGGCTGACCGGCTTGCCGGCTGGCCGACCGAGCGGCGGCTGTCGGCGGTACCGCCTACGCTTGGGCGGGTGACCGCCACAGCCGCCGACTCCTTGCTGGAAGGGCTCAACCCGCAGCAGCGGGCCGCCGTCGTGCACGAGGGCAGCCCGCTGCTCATCGTCGCCGGGGCCGGCTCGGGCAAGACCCGGGTGCTGACCCACCGGATCGCCTACCTCCTGGCCGAGCGCGGCGTGGCGCCCTGGGAGATCCTGGCGATCACCTTCACGAACAAGGCGGCAGGGGAGATGGCCGCGCGGGCGGCCGCGCTCACCGGGTCCCGGGCCCGGGCCATGTGGCTGCTGACGTTCCACTCTGCGTGCGTCCGGATCCTGCGCCGGGAGGCCTCCCGGTTCGGCTACCCGTCCTCGTTTTCCATCTACGACCAGGCCGACTCGCAGCGGCTGATGGCGCTGGTCTGCCGTGAGCTGGACCTCGACACCAGGTACCACCCGCCGAAGGCGATGGCCAACCAGGTCTCCAGCCTGAAGAACGAGCTGATCGACTACGAGACGCTCGCCGCCAGCGCGACCGGCTACCGGGAGAAGGCGCTGGCCGAGGCGTACGCCGAGTACCAGCGCCGGCTGGTCGCCGCCGGCGCGATGGACTTCGACGACCTGATCATGGTGACGGTCAACCTGCTGCAGGCGTTCCCCGACGTGGCTGCCGAGTACCGGGCCAGGTTCCGGCATGTGCTCGTCGACGAGTACCAGGACACCAACCACGCCCAGTACGTGCTGGTCACCGAGCTGGCGGGGCAGCTGCTGCCCGGCAGCGACCGCCGCGACGCCGCAATGAGCCCGCCGGCCGAGCTATGCGTGGTGGGCGACGCCGACCAGGCGATCTACGCCTTCCGCGGCGCCACGATCAGGAACATCGAGGAGTTCGAGCGCGACTTCCCCGGCGCCAAAGTGATCTTGCT
>JASHQP010000093.1 GCA_030039095.1 Streptosporangiaceae bacterium | reverse complement strand
GCTGCGCCATCGCCGCCCGGCGCGGGGATCACCAGCGCTGGGCACCTGCCCACCGCGTGCCACAGCGCGCTGCCACTCGCGTCGAGCACGACCGGGACGCCCGCCTCCGCCGCGTAGCTGGCCAGCGAGCCGTACGTCTCGGCGGGCAGCCCGGCCGGGAGGCTGCCGCAGAGCACGGCGGCCGTCGCGTCGGCCATCAGCGCGCGGTAGTCGGCGGCGAGCCTGCCGAGTTCCTCGGTCGTGATGTACGGTGCGGGCTCGGCGAACGTGGTGACGGTGCCGTCCGCCGCGTCGGTGATCTCGAGGACCCGCCGGGACTCGCCGCTGATCCGGGTGAACTGCGTCGCCACCCCGGCCCTGGCCAGCTCGTCCCTGATCAGCTCGCCGGAGGAGCCGCCGAGGAGCCCGGCCGCGACCACCTCGTGGCCGAAGGTATGCAGCACCTTCGCCACCGCCAGCCCGCGCCCGCCGGCCCGGTAGCTGACGCGGCTGACCGGGTTTGCGGCGCCGCGGCTCACCCGCTCGGCCTCGTAGCGCACGTGCAGGGCCGGGTTCAGCGTGACGGTGACGATCACTTTGCGAGCTCCGCGGCGGCCGTCGCGCCCTGCTTGCAGCACGCCTCGAGGTCGGCCTGGCCCGGCGGCCGCGTCTCGCGCTTCGGCTCGGCCTTCACCGGCGCATCAGCTTGCGACCAGGAGCGTCTGCGGGGCGGCGGCTCGCATCCGCATGCGCAGCCAGGCCAGCTGCACCGTCGCCTCACGGTCACTGCCGGTGGCGACGTGGATCAGGTCGCGGTCACGCTCGCCGTGTGCCGCCTGGCCGACAATCGCCCAGGTGATCTCGACCAGGCTGGCGAGCTGGTAGAGGTCTTGCAGGTCGCGCAGGAGCCCGACCGGCCCGCTGCGGGCGGTGGTCAGCGCAGGCGGATGCAGGCGTTCTGGCTCGCGCTCGCGCTTGTGGTCGTAGCGGGCGAGGGCGGGACGCAGCGCGCGGGTGTGGCCCGTGCAGTCTGCGGCGAAGCGGCGGCACATGTAGTGCACGTCGGCGTCGGCCTGATGGCCGTCGGCCACCACACGGTAGGAGCTGGCGAGCGTTTCTTCTGCGGTGGCGAGAAGGTGCAGGTAGGTGGTCAGGTGCATGCCCTACTCCCGTTGCGTTGTCGCTGTGGCACGGCCGTCGTCCGGCATGGTCACCGGCGCGGAGGCGGTCCCTGTCGGCGCCGGCGCCGGCCCGTCGCCCGCGCGGACGCGCTCGACGGAGACGGCGGCGACCTTGTACTCGGGCTGCTTCGAGACCGGGTCCCAGGCGCTGAGGGTCAGGTCGTTGGCGGCGGTGTCGCTGTTGCCGTAGTGCCAGGGGGCGAAGACCACGCCCTCGCGGATGCCGGAAACGCGAGCTGGTGCCTCGATGCTGCCCCGCCGGGAGGTCACCCGGACGACGTCGCCCTCGCCGATCCCGAGCCGGCGGGCATCGGGTTCGGAGATCTCGACCCACATGGACGGCGCGGCGTCCTGGAGCTGGCGGGCGCGGCGGGTCTTGGTGCGGGTATGCCAGTGATAGACCGTCCGGCCTGTTGTGAGCCGCAGCGGGTATTCGGCGTCGGGCGTCTCGTACGGCGGGTCGTACGGCGCCGTCTTGAGGATCGCCCGCCCGCCCGGCCGGCGGGCGCGGAACTCGGTCTCGGTCACGGGCGCGCCCGTCGTCAGGTCGTGGCCGTAGCTCTCGCAGTCGTCGGGTTCGGTGTGGAAGCGGCTGTCGGCGTAGAGCCGCTCGGTGCCGTCCGGCGCGCCGGACGTGACCGGCCACTGGATGCCGCCGACCTTGTGCAGCTGCGCGTAGCTGAGCCCGGAGTAGTCACACGGCCGGCCGGCGCTGGCTGCCTTCCATGCCTCGAACGCCTCCTCCGGTGTATCCCACGGCGGCAGCGGCCGGCCGCCGGAATCGGTCAGGCCCATCCGCCGTGCGTAGTCGATCCAGATGGCCAGGTCGCTGCGCGCCAGCCCGGGCGGTTCGACGGCCTGCTCCTGCAGGTGCACGGTGCGGTCGACGTTGGTGAACGTCCCGGTCTTCTCCGCCCACAGCGCCACCGGGAGCACCACGTCGGCCAGCTCGCTGGTCTCGGTGCGGTAGCCGTCGGAGACCACCACGAAGCATTGGTCGCCGGACAGGATGCGGCGGATCCGGGCCAGGTCGGGCATCGACACCATCGGGTTGGTGCCGGCGATCCACAGGAAGCCGATCGAGCCCTGCTCGGCATACCTGAAGATCGTCATGCCGTCCGTCGGCGGGGCCCAGTGCGGGATCACGATCGGGTCGACGTTCCACAGCCGGGCCAGCTCCTCGACGTGGCGCGGGTTGCCCCAGTTCCGGAACCCCGGCAGCGCCGGGCCGCAGCCGGCCTCCCGGTTGTTCTCCGCCGACGGCTGCCCGTTCATCTGCAAGATCCCCGCCCCAGGCCGGCCGAGCATGCCGCGCAGCAGGTGCAGGTTGTTCACCTGACAGGATGCGGCGGTGGCCTGGTGGGACTGATAGAAGCCCATCGAGCAGGTGGACACGATCCGCTGGCTGGTGCCGAAGATCTCCGCGGCAGCCCGGATGTCGCTGGCCGGGACGCCGCAGATCTCCGCCGCCCATTCCGGTGTCGCACCGCGGGTCAGCTCATCCAGCTGGCCGAAACCGATGGTGTGGGCGGCGACGTACTCCTCGTCCACATAGCCGCCGGCGATCATCTCGTGCACCAGCGCGTTCATCAGAGCCAGGTTGGTGCCGTTGCGGACCGGCAGGTGGACGGCCGCGCGATCGGCGACGTTGGTACGCCGCGGGTCGATGCACACCAGCCGCGGCGGGTCGGGTCCGTCGAGGCGGTCGAGGATCCGGGCCCACAGCACGGTCTGCGTCTCCGCGACGTTGTGGCCGAACAGGAAGATCGCGTCGCAGTCGTCGATGTCGCTGTAGGAGCCGGGCTGACCGTCAGTACCGAAGGATTCCTGCAGGGCCGCGGCCGCAGTCACCGTGCACCAGCGCGTGTTGCCGTCCATGTGCGGCGTGCCCAGGCCTGCCTTGCCGATCACCGCGAGCGTGTAATACTCCTCGATCATTAGCTGGCCCGAGGTAAAAAACGCGTGTGACAGCGGCCCCTTGGCCTCCAGCAGCGACCGGGACCGCTGCACGACCAGAGACATGGCGGTGTCCCAGTCGGCCTCCACGAGCTGGCCGCCGTCGCGGATCAGCGGCACGGTCAGCCGATCGTGCTGCTGGCCCTGCCAGCCGTACAGGCCCTTCGGGCCGAGCCGGCCGTGATTGATCCTGTCTTCTGAACGGCCCCGGATCCCTGCCAGCCTGCCGCCGGAGACAGCGACCTCCACGCCGCAGCCGTTGGAGCACAGCAGGCATGCCCCGCGCACCCAGCGGTCGACCTGCGCCGGGGCCAGTCCTGCGGCCAGGAACTCGTCTGCCCGCGCCGGCCAGCGCGCACCGGGTCCGTACGGTGTCCGGGCACCCCAGATGTCCGTGACTCGCTCATCGTCCATCGCTATCGCTCACCTCACCTCGACGGGGCCCTTGCTCCAGATTCTCCGGCACGCTGGGCGGCAGGAACGAACCGACCGCCGGGCTCGCCGCCGGGGCGGGGCTTCGGGGACGGACGGCAGTCCGCGGCGAGTCATGTGCCTCGCCGCCGCTGGCGGCGACCGCACCACGGCGCCCAGAAGTCCGCGAGCACCGGGACCGATGCGGTCATCTCGGCGTCGTAGCCGGCCTGGGTGGCGCTGACGATCCAGGACAGCGGTCGGTGGCAGCTTGCGCAGCGCGGGATGCGTTCATCCCATTTCCATCGCCGCTGCGCGGCAGTTGCACGCCGGCTCATGACAATGGAGGGAAGCTGACCGCCCCCGCCCCCCCTACGAGGGGGCGGCCAGCCTGCGAAACGAAGCGCCCCTTTTCGGGATCGTGCCAAGGACCATCGCCGTTACGCGTCCGATCAGCCCAAGCCTGCGGAGGGCCGGTACCCGGCGCTGCCATGAGGCTCCATGTCACTGCCAGGTGCCGGTCTCGCGATGGCTGTTCGCGCCTGATGGTTCTCAGGCCACGCGGCGCAGCTGCTCGGACCTCTCCAGCGTCGCTGCCTCGTCGCCGAGCTTGCGGGACAGGCCGGTGAAGAACCCGAGGATCTCCTGCCAGAAGTAAGCCGCACCGCCAATCATGAGCCCGGTCACGGTCACGCCGATGGCGTTGCCGCGGGTGGCGACGGCCAGCACACCGAACAGATCCAGGTTGATCAGCCAGGCGGCGCCAACCCCGAGAGCCGCCAGCGCGAAGGCCCGGATCTCGGCTGAGAGTGACAGATAACGGCTGGCGATCGCGGTGACCCCCAGCACCGCCAGACCCAGCAGCGCCATCATGGCGAATGCATACATGGTGCCCTCACCTTCATCGACTGGGCTATGTCTCGTCGCTCCCGCGGGTCTGCGGCAGCTACGCTCCAGCACATCTGCCGCCGGTGAATGTGCGGTGCCAGCCGTGTGATGAACGGATGTGAGCACATCCAGCCAGTGCGCATCCACGCGCTCCGCAGGCTGCTGCCCGAGGCCCGGACGGCGTGCCGCGCGGCACCGGAATCGTCGCCGTCACCAGCGGCGGGCCTGCTGACAGGGCGCGGCTGCGGCCCGGTGACGTGATCCAGTCGATCGGGCCGGACCGCAGTCCGGACGCGGCCGCCATGGCCCAGGCACTGGCCGCCGCCCGTCCCGGCGACCGGGTCACCGTCACGATCACCCGCGGCACCCAGAACCTGACCGTCCCGGTGACGCTCGGCGAACTGCCCGGCAGCTGGCCACCTGCAGCCGCGCAGGTCTTTGTTTCCATCTCGACGCCAGCATCCCGCCCGCCTGGCAGTCTGGGGGACGTCATGCGCGACCCGGACCTGGGCGGCGTGGTATCAGCCGTTACCGGGGCGTACCTGGCTCCACCACGGTGTCTGGTCCGGCACGAGCCGCAACTGACCGGTCCGCCCGGGCAGGCGGCCAGGCGCTGGTGAGGCACGGCGGACGTCCGGCTTCGGCGCCGGCTCGGCCTCCGCGCACACGATCGCGCCGCCTTCGCCGAGGATGACGCGGATCGCGGTCACCACCAGTTCACCAGGCGGACCGTCGAACTGCAGCACGCTGCCGGGCGGCAGCAGCAGCGGACCGGGCCCGTTCAGCACGGCCAGGGCTCGCTGGCTGCGCGCGCTGAGGATCAAAGTCCGGTTACCGATGCCCCACTCCCGTGGGTGACGGTCGTCGCTGGTGATCGGGCTGCTGGTCATCACTACCTCCATGACGGGCGGGTAAGAGCGGGGCGGTCGCGCGGATGGTCCTCGGGCTGAGCCGGTCAGCTGGTTTGCACCGCCGGTTAGCGGACGGCCGTCAGCTCGCTCAGCCTCGGTTCGCGGCGCCGGAACGCCCAGCGGCGCAGGCCGTGCCCGGCTGCGAGCTCCAGCGTGGCGGGTGGGACGGCCAGGACTGGGCAGCGCGCGTGCGCCAGGCAGTACCGGCCGACGCTGCCCCCCGCCAGGCGGCTCACGCTGCCGTGCCGGCCGGTGCCGATGACCAGCAGGTCACCGGGACGGTCGGCCGTATCGACCAAGACCGGGCCGACTTCGCCACGGACCACCTGCGGCTCGGTGGCCACGCCGGCAGGCAGGCCGCCGAGTGCCGTGGTCAGGGCATCGTGCAGGCGTTCGCTGGCGGCCTGCTGCCATATCCGCCGGAGGTAGCCGGAGGGGTGCCGTAGCTCGGGGAGGTCACCGCAGGGCGGGACCCAGGCCAGGACGGGGACCAGCGGGGCGTCCTGACCGCGGGCCAGCGCCGCGGCGTAGCGCAACGCCGGCAAGTTCCGCGGTGATCCACTCACGCCGGTAACGACACGGCCGATGCCAGACATGTGTCGTCTCCCTTCATCTGCCAGCTGCAATGGCCGGGGCAATCCCGCCCAGTGGCCCACGGGAGCTAAAAGAGACGTTCCGCTCGACACCGAAAGCCGGCCCGAGCCGCGCGGCCCTGGGAAGAGCCACGGTTTAGTGATCTTGTCCTCCTCGGCCACCGGGCTGGGATACGGCCAGCCAAGGCGCCGGGCATGGAACCTGGGTGCGGGGCGGGTGCAGCAAGGATGGAGGGCCGGCCGAAGCACGGGCACGTTCTCCACCTCCTCTCCACCGCACCGGTTTGCGATCTGCACGCCTGCCGACCTGACTGGTCGTGCCCCCATGATGGAGGAGACAATGCCAGACTGCCCGCGTGTAGTTAACGGCAGTGACCAGCAGGAAGCTGTCGACGACGGCTACTTCGCTCCGCTTGCGTCGGCCATGCACATGCGGCTCACCACGTTCGGACGAGATGGCACTCCAGCATCCGCTACAGTGCGCGGGCTGGCAGACGGCGACCGGGCCTACGTTCGTGCCCGCAGCCAGTCGCCCACGGCGAAGCGTCTACGGCTCACCGGCACGGTGCAGGTAACGCCATGTTCCGTGTTGGGCTTGTGCACCTACGGCCCGCCGCTCGATGCGAGTGCGCGACTGCTGCCCGCCGGGGAGGCCAGCCGGGCCGCTGCGGAACTAGGCCGCAGATCCCTCGTGCGGCACCGTTCCCCGATCCCGCTGCCTGGCCGGTGGCGGCGGGCACAGTACTACGAGCTTGTGGCTGACGACGTCCATGACGAGCACAGCGGGCTGGCCGGAGAATTCCGGGCTCCGCTGATCATCAAGGTGGACGCGCGTGAAGGATTCGTGTATGCCGATGCGGCCAGACCAGCATCGCTGGACCCGGCATGCGCGCCATCGAAGACACCCTCCCGGCCCTCGCGTTACACGCAGATCATCACGGTCAGGATGTCCCGGTCCCCAGCGCGGACTGGGCCAAAGGACGCCAGCGGCTTCACGTCGCCTCCATCCGGCCTTCACTGAGCCGCCCGCCGGGCCGCATGGGCTGGCGGAAATAAGTAAGGACCCAGGATCAGCGCATCACGGCCCGAAACGAGAGGATGTCATGAGCAACACGGACACCAAGGCCGCGACTCTTTGCGCCCACAGCCTTGACATGATGGCGACAGGAAGCCGCGAGGACTTCGAGCGCGTGTTCCACCCGGACGCGACCAATCGCGAGGCAGCCAGCGAACCCCCCGCTGCCCGCCAGCCCGGGCCAACCGGAGCATACGCGACCGCCCTGTGGCTCCGCGCCGCCTTCTGCGACCTGCACTTCGAGGTACACGAGGCGGCAGAACGCGATGACCTAGCCGTCGTGCACGTCACCATGTCAGGCAGGCACACCGGAGAATTTATCAAATATCAGCCGGGCACCTCCATCATTGCCACCGTCATGCCGCCAACAGGAAAGACGTTCGCCATAACCCAGACCCACTGGTTCCGGACCCGGGACGGCATGATCACCGAGCACTGGGCCAACCGGGACGACCTCACTTTGGCCAGGCAAGCAGGCTGGATACCACCCTCGCCAGGATTCCTCCTGCGCGCGGCAATCGCTAAGCGGCGGGCCAGGAAGCGCTCGGTACAGGGAGATTAAGGTAACTGCTGCTGTCACATTCTCCCGGCCATCCGTTCTTCCTCAGGCTATTGGCGGTCAGCGTCAATAACCGGGAAACTGTCAGCCCCATTTCATTGTCGGAGTACCGCATGTCGATCATTGATGTCCGCGGATTGCGGAAGGTGTATGGCGACCGGGCCGTCGTCGACGGTGTCAGCTTCGCCGTCGATGAGGGCGAGATCTTCGGCATCGTGGGCCCCAACGGGGCCGGGAAGACCACCAGCGTGGAGTGCATCGGCGGACTGCGCCGCCGGGACGGCGGATCCGTCTCGGTGGCCGGAATGGATCCGGCCAGCGAGAGCATCGCGTTCCGCGAGGCGGTCGGGATCCAGTTGCAGGAGTCCCGGCTGCCCGACAAGCAGACGGTGTCCGAAGCACTGGAGCTGTACTCCAGTTTCTACTCCTGCCCCCGCGACTGGCGGGAACTGCTGGAGCGGCTGGATCTGGCCGGGCAGCGCAAGGCCTACTTCGGCAGGCTTTCCGGCGGGCAGAAGCAGCGCCTGTCAGTGGCGCTGGCACTGATCGGCAACCCGCGGGTGGCGATCCTCGACGAGCTGACCACCGGGCTGGATCCGGTGGCCCGCCGCGAGGTCTGGAGCCTGCTGGAAGACCTGAAGGGGACCGGGGTCACCCTGCTGCTGGTCTCGCACTTCATGGAGGAAGCGGAGCGGCTGTGTGATCGGATGGTCGTCATCGACCACGGGCGGGTCATCGCGGCGGACACCCCGGATGGACTGGCCGCCGGGGTGGCGACGGACCAGCGGATGAGCTTCGTCCCGTCCGCGCCGGTCGATCCCGCTGTGCTGCGGGCGCTGCCCGACGTGCACACCGTGTCGGCCAGCGCGGATCGGATGGTGGTGACGGGAACCGACAACGTGGCCAGCGCGGTGATCATCGCGCTGCACGAGCGCGGTGTCTCCGCCACCCGGATGCGGGTCGGCCAGCCCAGCCTGGACGACGCGTTCGTCGCGTTGACCAGAAATTGACGAGCAGTCCCGCGATACCTGGACGACCCTGGTCCGGTGCCCGAGAGGAGTGGCGAACATGAGCGCCGCGAGCGCGCTGCTGAAGAGCGAGGCCCGGTTGCTGGCCCGCAATCCAGGCGTGGTCATCTGGACGGCAATCCTGCCGGTGGCCGCGTCCATCATCCTGGCGGCCATTCCGGCGATCCGCAGGCCGGCCGACAGTTTCGGCGGACTGAGCTTCTTCCAGGTCTATCAGCCCATCCTGGTGCTGTTCGCCATCACACTGCTGGCGGTCCAGGCACTGCCCGACGTGCTGACCCGCTACCGCGAGATGGGAGTGCTCGGGCGGCTGCGGACCACCCCGGTCTCGCCGGGACTGCTGCTGTTCGCCCAGCTGGCACTGACCATGATCGTCTCCGCGGCGTGCATGCTGCTGATGGTCATCGTGCCCGCCCTGGTCGGGGCGTCCTGGCCGGCCAGCATCGGCGGCTTCCTGCTGGCCTACCTGCTGGCCGCGTGGGCGCTGCTCGGCGCCGGCATGGTCATCGCCAGCCTGTTCCGCAACGCGAAGGTAGCGGCCGGTTTCGGGTCCGTACTGTTCTTCGTGCTGATGTTCTTCGCCGGGCTCTGGCTGCAGCGCCCGCTGATGCCTGCCTGGCTGCGGCACATCTCGGACTTGACGCCAAGCGGAGCAGGAGCCCAGGCCCTGACCGACTCGGCCGTCGGGCACTGGCCGACGCTGCTGCACCTCGGCGTGCTGGCAGCCTGGGGCGTGGTGCTATCCATCGTGGCCATCCGCCGGTTCAGCTGGGAGTGAGCCGACGCCACCCGGCCCGCCGGGCACGCACGCCGACATCCTTCGCAAGCAGATCGCCGGCCCGGCCGGGGTGCGGGCTGAGTTGGCTGCTCGGGCAGCCCGCGGCCTCACTGCCTGCCGGCCGTGCCGGCATCGCCGAGGCCCAGCCGGCGGCGCACGACCTGACTGGCCAGGTCCAGGACCGCGGGATCGTCGTGCAGCACGAAATTGGCGTCGGCGGCCAGGATGAAGCCGTTCAGCTCGAAGGCGAGTTGTCCGGGATCCTCGCGGGCGGGAAGTTCCCCCTGCTCGATGGCGGTGACCGCAAAGCCGCGGAGCAGGGCAGCAAACCCGGCCTGGAAGCCGGCCACCGCCTCCTTGACCGGGCCGGGACGAGTACCCATTTCCAGGGCTGCCCCAGCGAAGAAGCATCCGCCGGGGAAGGTATGGCGCTTCAGGTGATCGAAGAATGCCGCGCACACGGCATCGAGCTGCGCCAGCCCGGCGGGGGCCGCGAGAGCGGGCTGCACTACTTCCTCCGTGAAGATCCGCCCCGCCTCTTCCACGGTGGCCAGCTGAAGTTCCTGTTTGGAGCCGAAGTGGGCATACAGGCCGCTCTTGCTCATGCCGATCGCCGCGGCCAGGTTCCCGATCGAGAGGCCCTCGAGCCCGTCGACGGTGGCAAGCGACGCCGCGGCACGCAAGATCGCGCTGCGGGTGCGTTCCCCGTCGGCCCGCACGCGTCGGGCGCGCGTTTTCTGTCCGTCAGTCCCGGTCATCGCCTTGACAAGATAGCACGACCGATCGTACGTTTTAATAGTACGAACGATCGTGCTAACTAGCACAGTGGACTTCGCCGGTGCGACACCACTGCTCCGGGATGAGCGAGGAGGAAGCATGGCAGGAAAGGCAGTGATCAGCCTTACCACCGGTCTGGAGGACCCAGAGAAGGTCGCGGTGGCGTTCCTCGTCGCGGCCGGTGCCGCCGAATCCGGGCGGCCGACCCTGATGTTCCAGGCCAAGGAGGCCGTCCGGCTCGCGCTGGAGGGGGTGGCGACGGGCACCGCCTGCGAGGGCTGTCCTCCGCTGCCCGACCTGCTGGCACGGTACGAGAAGGCCGGTGGCCAGTTCATGGTCTGCCCGGTCTGCTTCAACGCCAAGCAGCTCGACAAGGACGGGCTGCTGCCCAACGCCGAACTGGCAGGCACCGTCCAGCTCTGGGAGTGGATCGGGGACGAAGGAGCGACAACGTTCAGTTACTGACTACACGGTTCGGCCGCCAACGCGCCGGCGCGACAGGCCGGTGATACGGCGGCCGGGCCGTACCGGCCGACCGGACTGCGGTGCATTGCCGGAGGGCTGGGAGGATCTAAGCTCGCGGTAATGCCGACGTTGCTGATCGTTCATCACACGCCCTCGCCAAATCTTCAGGCGATGTTCGAGGCCGCTGCGGACGGCGCGCGGACCGATGAGATCGAGGGCGTGGACGTACTGGTCAGGCCCGCGCTGACGGCCAGCGAGGTTGACGTCCTCGCGGCCGACGGCTACCTCCTCGGCACGCCCGCCAACCTGGGTTATATTTCGGGCGCACTGAAGCACTTCTTCGACGGTATCTACTATCCGTGCCTCGAGGCGTCCCGGAGGCGCCCTTACGGGCTGTATGTGCACGGCGGGAGTGACACGGGCGGGGCCGTCCGCGCCGTGGAGTCGATCACGACCGGGCTCGGCTGGCGGCCGGTCAGGCCCGCGGTGACCGTCACCGGGCCACCGGGCAAGGCCGATCTGGAGGCGTGCTGGGAGCTGGGCGCGCTGCTGGCAGCCGAGATCGCTGGCCAGTACAGCTAGGCGGCCGCCGCGGCGGCGAAGGCGTCGGCGAGGGCCTCGCGGGCGTAGACGGTGACCAGGTGGCGGAGGTAGTCGGCGGAGGCTTCGCCGCCGGGCAGCGGGGCGCAGTCGGCCCCGGCCTGCCCGGCACAGGCGGCCGAGCGCGGGGCGAAGTCCGCG
>JASHQP010000092.1 GCA_030039095.1 Streptosporangiaceae bacterium | reverse complement strand
GAGCGCCCGGTGAGCCGGGCCCCGCGCACCCAGCGGCTCGCCGAGTGGCTCATCCGCGCCGCCTGCCGCCGGCTCCCGGCCGACGAGCGCGCCGAGCGCTGCCGGGAGTGGACCGCCGAACTGCCCGCGATCCTCGGCGACGAGAGCATCCGCCCTCCGCTGCGGCGCGCGCTGCGTGTGCTCAGCTTCTGCTTCGGCATCTCCCGGACAACAAGGCGGCTGAGCCGCTCCGCGCGAGCCGACGCGCGGACCGCGACAGCTCAGGGCCCGTTCGGCATGGCACCGGCCCGCCACCGCGAGTTTCTGCTGCGCCGGGCGGTACTCGCGCTTCTCATCTGGCTCGTCGGCGCGGTGGGCGTCGTCGCGCTGCTGCGCGTGCTTCTCGGCCCGCCCGGCTGGCCGCTCGGGGTGGTCGTGGCGCTGGGTATCGGGTTCGACGCCTTCTGCCTGGCCGACATCGCCCGGGCCGAGCAGGTGCGCCACCTGCCCAAGTGGGCATGGGTGCTCATCTGCCTGCTCCAGGCGCCCGGCGGCGGCATCATCTACCTGTGCGTCGGCCACATGCGACGCGGCTCGTCCTGGGCCATTCGCCGCGACGCCTGAGACGCTGATCAGCCGGTGGCGGGGACGCCGCCCACCGTCACGTTGTCCAGCACCAGGTTCGTGATGTACTCAGCCGAGTTCGCCGTCGTCGAGGTGGTCACCGTGAGGTTGGCCAGCGTGATGGTGCCGACGGGATCACTGGCGTCGGCCCCGAGGATCGACCAGACGCCCTCGCAGTCGGACACCGTCCAGTCGGTGAGGTTGATGTCGGTCAGGTCCGGCGGGAAGTCACCGGTCTGGCCGTCGTACTGCGCGTCGATCAGCAGCACCGGCCCGCCGATCGTGCCCGCGGTGATCCGGTAGACGTTGGAGTTCAGCACGTAGCCGCCGCGCAGCGTGTTCGTCTTGACCCGGTGCCCGGCCTCCAGGTTCGCGCTGTTCATGGTCAGGTCCCTGGCGTAGACGTTCTTCACGCCGCCGGTCATCTCGCTGCCGATCGTGATGCCGCCGTGCCCGTCGGCGAAGTTGGAGTTCTGGATCACCACGTTCTGGCACGGCACGTTGACCCGGCGGCCGTCAGCATCCCGCCCGGACTTGATCGCGATGCAGTCGTCGCCGGTGTTGAACGTGACGTTGTCGATGACCACGCCGTTGCAGGACTCGGGGTCACACCCGTCGGTGTTCGGCCCCGGCGAGCTGATCGACAGGCCCTCGATCGTGACGTTGCTGCACAGGTTGGGGTTCAGGTGCCAGAACGGCGAGTTCTCCACGGTGACGCCCTCGAGCAGCACGGTGTCGGACGCGAACGGCTGGATCATCTGCGGCGGCAGGTAGTGGCCGGCGCCGAACACCCGCTGCGGGACCGGAACATTGTCGTCGGCCATGGTCTCCAGCAGGTCGAAGTCCGCCGTTTCCAGGTCTTTCCAGTTCCACCAGTGGTTGTCGTCGGCCTGGCCGTCGAGCGTGCCCTGCCCGGTGACCGCGATGTTGCGCTGGCCGTAGGAGTAGATGAACGGCGAGTAGTTCATCAGCTCGATGCCCTGCCAGCGGGTGAACACCACCGGCAGGTAGGCGTTCGGGTCCTGGCTGAACAGGATCGTCGAGCCCGCCTCCAGGTGCAGGTCGACGTTGCTCAGCAGGTGGATCGCGCCGGTGAAGAACGTGCCGGGCGGGACGATCACGTGCCCGCCGCCCCAGCGGTTGCACGCGGCGATCGCCGCCTTGAACGCGGTAGTGCAGTCGGTCACGCCGTCGCCGACGGCGCCGAACCGGGTGACCGGGAAGAACCGGTCGGGGAACCACGGACGGCGCACCGCGGCGACGATGCGGTCGGCGGCGGCATCGGCCGGCAGCCACGACCCGCCCGCACGGCCCGTTAAGGCTCCCGATCTGGCCGTCGCAGCGCTGGCCCGGCCGGCCAGCAGCGGGACCGCCAGGGTGCTCGCGCCTGCGATCGCGGACAGCCGCAGCAAGCAGCGGCGGTCGATCTCATGGGACATCTTCGTGCTACCTCCGATCGACGGGCCAGGGAACTCTGGTGGTGCCCGCCCGGGCGCCAGCATGCGCTGAGGGTGTTCGCCGGTGCCACCCGGGCGGGAGCTTGCCGGTGCCGGGTGTGGTCGTCCGCGGGACGGGGGCGCACCCGGCCCCGGGGGGGTGGGGGCCGGGTGCGCTTCATGGCCGGGGGGGCGCCATGCTCATATCTCATATATGACATATGAGACGCTACAGCCGGGATCCTGCCGCGTCAATGGGTTCGGCGCACCCCGTACATGCCTGCGGGGCGGGAGGGCCGCGCGCGTGCCGAGGTCGCAGCCGGAATGACGACCGCGCGCTCATCGCATGGCCTAGAGGCCGACCCAAAAAACAAGCGCAGGGCTGCCGAAAACAGAACGCGTGAGCGAAACCGCCCGCACCCCGGCCCTGAAAATCGTGCAAATGTTATATATGCCATGGGTATTGCAGCGAAGCACTAGTGTGGCCGGCACGCCGCTGTCGCTACAGCAGCAGCGCCGGCGCTTTGACACTCATTGCGGCCGGTCCGCGCCGGTGAGTTGCCGGCCCCGGGTAATTTAGGCCGGATCCGGGTCGGCGGTGGCGCCGGGGCGGGACAGGAAGTCAAAGTCGCATCCCTGGTCCGCCTGGCTGACGTGGTCACCGAACAGCGCCCCGTAGCCGCGCTCGTATCTCGGCGCCGGCGGATGCCACTCCTGGCGCCGCCGGGCCAGCTCGGCATCGGAGACCTCGAGCCGCAGCGACCTCGCCGCGACGTCGAGCGTCACCGGGTCACCGGTGCGCACCAGGGCCAGCGGCCCGCCCGCGTAGGACTCCGGGGAGACGTGCAGCACGCAGGCGCCGTAGCTGGTGCCGCTCATGCGCGCGTCAGAGATCCGCACCATGTCCCTGACCCCGTCGGCGAGCAGGTACCTGGGGATCGGGAGCATCCCGTATTCGGGCATGCCGGGGCCGCCGAGCGGCCCGGTGTTGCGCAGCACCAGCACGGAGTCGGCAGTGATCCTCAGCGACGGGTCGTCGATGCGGGAGGAGATCTGCTGGTAGCTGTCGAACACCACCGCGGGCCCGGTGTGCTCGAGCAGCCGGGGTTCCGCGGCGATGTGCTTGATCACCGCGCCGTCGGGGGCGAGGTTGCCGCGCAGCACGGCGACGCCGCCCTCGGCGGACAGCGCATGGCCCGGGCTGCGGATCACGTCATCGTTGCTGACCACCGCGTTGCTCAGCGCCGCGCCGAGGGACTCGCCGGTCACGGTCAGCCTGCCGGTGTGCAGGGCGCCCGGCACGGTGGCGAGCTGTGCGAGCAGCGCGGGCAGGCCGCCCGCGTAGTAGAAGTCCTCCATCAGGTAGGCACCGCTGGGCCTGATGTTCGCGAGCACGGGGACCCGCCGCGCGATCTCGTCGAAGTCGTCCAGGGTCAGCGGCACACCGCTGCGCCCCGCCATCGCTATGAGGTGGATCAGCGCGTTCGTCGAGCCGCCGAGCGCGAGCACCGTCGCCGCGGCGTCCTCGAAGGCCTCGCGGGTGAGGATCTGGTCGGGCGTGAGGCCCTCCCAGGCCATCTCGACGATCCGGCGGCCGGTGGCCGCGGCCATCCGGTAATGCGCCGAGTCCACGGCGGGGATCGACGCGGCGCCGGGCAGGGTCATGCCGAGCGCCTCGGCCGCCGAGGTCATCGTCGAAGCGGTGCCCATCGTCATGCAGTGCCCGGGTGAGCGGGCGATGCCGCACTCGAGCTCGGTGAGCTCGCACTCGCCGATCAGCCCCGCCCGGTAGTCGTCCCAGTACTTCCACAGGTCGGTGCCGCTGCCCAGCGGGGTGCCGCGGAAGTTGCCGCGCAGCATCGGGCCGGCCGGCAGGTAGATGGCCGGGACGCCCGCGCTCGCCGCGCCCATCAGCAGCGCCGGGGTGGTCTTGTCGCAGCCGCCCATCAGCACCGCGCCGTCGACCGGGTAGGAGCGGAGCAGCTCCTCGGTCTCCATCGACAGCAGGTTGCGGTACAGCATGGCGGTGGGCTTCTGGAACGTCTCCGAGATCGTCCCGATGGGGAACTCGAAACCGAACCCGCCGGCCTCGAGCACGCCGCGCTTCACCTGTTCGGCCCGCTCGCGAAGGTGCATGTGGCAGGGGTTGATCTCGTTCCACGTGTTCACGATCGCGATCACCGGCTTGCCGAGGTGCTCCTCGGCGCCGATGCCGAGCTGGCGCATCCGCGAGCGGTGGCTGAACGCCCGCATGCCGAGGTTGCCGAGCGATGCCTCGCTGCCGAACCAGCGATAGCTGCGAAGCTGCTGCGGTGTCTTGCGGGCCTGCGTCATGACCGGTCCCCCGCCAGCTGCACGTTCCACGACGCGATGATCTCCGCCACCCGGGCGCGGGCCGAATCACCCAGTAGCCTGCTGGGCGGCCGGACCGCCCTGCCGCACACGCCGATCTGGGCCAGCGCCTCCTTGACGACGCTGACGTTGTCCGCCGACGAGTCGGCGCCGCGCAGTTCCTCGAACGGCCTGATCGCATCCCAGATCGTCATCGCCGCAGCTGTATCGCCGCGGCGCAGCGCGTCCAGCATCGCGGCCGGGATCGCCGGGGCCACGTTGACCAGCCCCGAGGTGAAGCCCGTTGCCCCGGCCGGCCACAGCCCCGGCGCGGTGAGCTCCGCGAGGCCGGCCAGCCAGGTGAACCGCCCCTGGCCCGCGTCTCTCGCCGCGGCGGCGAAGCTGACCGGGTCGCGCACCCCATACTTGACGCCGATCACGTTGGGGCATGCCTCCCCCAGCTCGCGGATGAGCGGGCCGTCGAAGCGGGTGTCGCGGACGTACAGCACGACCCCGGTGTCCGGGACCGCCCGCGCGATCTGGAGGTGATAGGCCAGCCAGCCCTCCCCCGACACGTAGGGGTGCACCGGCTGGTGGATCATCACCATGCTCGCCCCCGCGGCGGCAGCGTGCCGGGCCGCGCTGACCGCGGAGGCGACGCCGAGGCCGACGCCGACCATGATCTCGGCGCCGCCCGCGGCCGTCTCGATCGTCGACTCGGCGGCCTGCCGTGCCTCGTCCTGCCCCAGCGAGTAGAACTCGCCGGTGTTGCCGTTCGCCGTCAGCACCGTGACCCCGCCGTCGACCAGCCGCCGTATCACCCGGGCATGCGCGTCCCAGTCGATGTCACCGGCCTCGTCGAACGGGGTCACCGGGATCGCGACCACGGTGGCGAGCGCGCTGCGCAGCCGGTCGGCGGTGGCTTGATCAAGACTCACGGGCATCGCCTTTTCCTGGTAGCTGGCGTTCCGCAAAGCTTGCGATGTGCGCGGCGAGCAGTTCGCCGGCCCGGTCGGCGTCACCCGAAGCGGCGGCCGCGAGAATCGCGGCGTGCTCGCCCGCCTCCTGCCGCCAGGACGGCCGCTGCTGCCAGGCCGCGGCCGAGATCAGCGCCGTCTGGTCCCGCAGGTCGTCGAGGGCCGCGACCAGCAGCGGGTTCCCGCACTCCCGGTACAGGCCGCGGTGGAACTCGCGGTTGGCCAGGCTGCGCTCGGCCTCGTCGGACGCCGCGTCCGCGCGGTCCAGCGCCCGCCTCGCGGCTTCCCAGTCGCCGCCGCGCGCGGCGGCGCGGCGCACGGCCTCGGGCTCGAGCAGCAGCCGCATGTCGTAGATGGCGTGCGCCATCTCGGCATCGATCACCCGCACGGCCGCGCCGCGATACGGGCTCATCGTCACCAGCCCGGCGCCGGCGAGGGTCTTCAGCGCTTCCCGCACGGGCGTCTTGGAAACGCCGAGTTGCTGCGCGAGTTCCGCCTCGACCAGGCTCTGGCCCGGCCGGAGTTCCCCGGCGAGGATCGCGCGCTTGATCGCCTCGAGCACGGCCGCCGTGCGCAGCGGGATCGCGCCGACCGAGCCGCTCAGGAATGCCCCGCCCGACGGAGCAACGATGCTGTCCATGACCGTTTGTAGCATTCCTCCCGCTCGGCCGCCCAGTCCCGCGTCACGGCACCCTCATGTATGGTATCTCATATACGAATTGGCGATAATGCCCCATCCCGCCAGGCCGCCAGCCCTTCCGAGCAGCACGTTCTCCGTGGGTACTGGTAATACGCAATGCTCGTCTCTATCATCCAGCCATGGGACCCCGCATACCCCGCAGACGTTCGTATGTACGGAAAAATAGTAATGAACAGGATGTTTCATCCCCAGGGGATATGAAAGCGCTCAGGACTGGCCAAAGCGGTGCTCCTGGCGGCTCCTCCTCCAAGGCGTACAAGGCCCGCCATCGCGCCGGATCGGCCCCTGGAGTCACGCACCGCAGCCCGTCCCCGGACGACCTGCTGCTGCCATGTTGCGGACGGCCCCTGTCGCAGGTCGCCGGCCGGGACCAGGTCACCACCGATCCAGCGCAGGTCACCTGCGGAGGCGCAGCCTCCGCAGGCTGAAGGCATTTGACCTGACCTCAGCAGGTGCCGGTTCTGGGGGGAATGCGGGGGGCGGAGCCCTCCGCAGGTAGTCAGGAGTCGAAACCGAGTCCGAGCCGGTCCAGCACGCGCAGCCAGACGTCACGCCGGCCGCCGTTGCCATCGGCCCTGGCCAGCGATGCCCGCGTCAGCTGGATGACGGCCGACCTGACCGGTTCCGGCGGGAAGGGCAGCGGCTTGGCGCGCACCATCGACAGCGCCGTGCGCTCCGTCTGCTCCCCGCTCAGCAGGTCGAGGATCACGTTCGCGCCGAACCGGCTCGCGCCCACGCCCATGCCGGTGTACCCGGCCGCGTAGGCGAGCCGCCCGCCGTACGCGGTTCCGTAGAACGCGCAGAACCGGCTGCAGGTGTCGATCACGCCGCCCCAGGCGTGCGTGAACCGGACCTCGCCGGACAGCTGCGGGAACGTGCCGAAAAAATCGGCAGCGAGCCTGGCGAAGGTCTCGGGGCGCTGGTCCCGAGCCGCGGTGATCCGGCCGCCGTTGTAGTACACGGCGTCGTAGCCGCCCCACAGGATCCGGTTGTCGCTGGTGAGCCGGTAGTAGTGGAACTGGTTGCCCGAGTCGGCGAGCCCCTGCCGGTCCCGTGCGTGAGGCTGGCCGAGCAGAAGCCGCCGTTGCGCCCGGACGCGGCCCAGCCCACGCGGCGTGCCTCCAGCAGCACGACATCCGCGGACGGGTCGCGCTCGACGGCCATCAGCGCGGTCCACAGGCCGGTGAACCCGCCCCCGATCACCGCCAGCCGGGCTCCCGTTCCGCCGGTCAGCCGCGGCGCCGCGGGGGGCGCGGCCGGCTGATCCAGCCAGTACGGCGCCGGCTTGCAGTCCGCGAGCGCGGTGTCCGCCCATCCGGTCGCCGCGGCGGCGGGGCCGGAGCGTCCGCTCCGGTGTCCGTTTCTGCGCACGGTCACGCCCTCCTGCCGCGCGCGGCCCGCATGACCCAGCACAGCCTCACAAGTGAATTAGTAGCTAAAGTAACGCGCTTCTGCGGAATCAGTTGACAGTGGGCACGAACGTGGCAGTATTGCCATGCGGAGGGAGCAAACGCATGGCGCAGATGCCGGGGACGCCCCTGGCCCCGGGCAACCGACGGCGCAGTGACGCTGCCGGACCGCGCCGCGGCAATGGGAGCGCTCCGGTCCGCGTCCTCCTTGACGACATCTCCAAGGAGATCATCGAGCAGCTGCAGCAGGACGGCCGGCGCTCGTACGCGTCGATCGGCCAGGCAGTCGGGCTGTCCGAGGCCGCGGTGCGCCAGCGGGTGCAGCGGCTGATCGACGCAGGGGCGATGCAGATCGTGGCGGTCACCGACCCGCTGACGCTGGGATTCCGCCGCCAGACCATGATCGGGATCCGCTGCAGCGGTGAGCTGGAGCAGATCGCCGACCAGCTTGCTGTCATGCCCGAGATCGACTACGTGGTGATCACCGCTGGATCGTTCGACCTGCTCATCGAAGTCGTCTGCGAGGACGACGACCAACTGCTCGAGATCCTCGGCCGGGTGCGCACGATCCCGTGCGTGACCGCGACCGAGACCTTCGTGTACCTGAAGCTGCGCAAGCAGACGTACTCCTGGGGGACCAGATGACGAATCCTTCTTCACCCGCCTTCGACGACGCCGCGCAGCAGGAAGCGGCCAAGCGCAACCTGTGGCTGCACTTCACGCGCATGAGCTCGTACGCCGACAGCGACGTGCCGGTGATCGTCCGCGGCGAGGGCCAGTACGTCTACGACCAGCATGGCAAGCGCTACCTGGACGGGCTCGCCGGCCTGTTCGTCAGCCAGATCGGGCACGGGCGCAAGGACGTCGCGGAGGCCGCGGCCCGCCAGGCCGGCGAGCTCGCCTACTTCCCGCTGTGGTCTTACGCGAACCCCCGCGCGATCGAGCTCGGCGAGCGGCTCGCCGGCCTCGCCCCCGGTGACCTGAACCGGGTGTGGTTCACCACCAGCGGCTCCGAGGCCGTGGAGTCCGCGTGGAAGCTGGCCAAGCAGTACTTCAAGGCTGTCGGCCAGCCGGGCCGCTACAAGGTGATCAGCCGTTACATCGCGTACCACGGCACCTCGATGGGCGCGCTGGCCATCACCGGCCTGCCCGCGATCAAGGAGCCGTTCGAGCCGCTGCCACCCGGCGGTGTCCGGGTTCCCAACACCAACTTCTACCGGGCGCCCGAGTTCGTGGCCGGCGACCTGACCGCGTTCGGCGTCTGGGCCGCCGACGAAATCGAGCGGGCGATCGTGCGCGAGGGCCCGGAGTCGGTTGCGGCGGTGTTCCTCGAGCCCGTGCAGAACTCCGGCGGCTGCTTCCCGCCGCCGCCCGGGTACTTCCAGCGCGTGCGCGAGATCTGCGACCGCTACGGCGTGCTGCTGGTCTCCGACGAAGTCATCTGCGCGTTCGGCCGGCTCGGCTACTACTTCGGCTCCGAGCGGTACGGCTACCAGCCGGACGTGATCACGTTCGCCAAGGGAGTCACGTCCGGATACTCCCCGCTCGGCGGGATGCTGGCCAGCGACCGGCTGATGGAGCCGTTCGCCGAGGGCACCGCCACCTTCCTGCACGGGGTCACGTTCGCCGGGCACCCGGTCTCCTGCGCGGTCGCCCTGGCGAACCTGGACGTGTTCGAGAAGGAGGACCTGCTCGGCAACGTCAGGGCGAACGAGGCCGGGTTCCGGGCCACGCTCGAGAAGCTGCTCGACCTGCCCATCGTCGGCGACGTGCGCGGCGACGGCTACTTCTACGGGATCGAGCTGGTCAAGGACAAGGCCACGCGCGAGACGTTCGACGACGAGGAGTCCGAGCGGCTGCTGCGCGGCTTCCTGTCCCACGCACTGTTCGACGCGGGACTGATCTGCCGCGCCGACGACCGCGGCGACCCGGTCATCCAGCTCTCCCCGCCGCTGACCTGCACCCAGGAGCACTTCGACGAGATGGAGCAGATCCTGCGCAGCGTGCTGACGCAGGCGTGGTCCCGCCTCTGACCCGGCGCAAACAAGGGTTCGGACCAGGTTTGCGCCGGTTCGCCAGCGGTCCGGAAAAGATGTTATGCATTCGTTACCGCTGAGACGTGGCCGAATGGGTACCCCAGACGTGTCTTATATGGCGGCAGGGCATACGCGCTGCCACAGGCGTCGCGACAAGATGCGAGACACGCGGGAGGGTTCGGATGCCCAGCAAGAGCCAGGACTGGAGCGCACTGGCGAGCCACAACGAGCGCGTTGTGACCGGCCCTTTCGCACTGCCGGCTCTCGCTGACACCGATGCCCAGCCCCGGCCGGGCAGACCGCGAGCCGCCCAGGTCAGAGGTCGGCTGAAGCTTCGGCGGCGCGCTGGCCGGACAGGTACCGCTGCACGTGCCTGACGGCCTCGGCCACCGGCACCCGCTGCTTCTCCCCGGTCGCCCGGACCGCGAACTCGGCCATTCCCTCTGCTAGGTCGCGGCTGCCCACGCCGAGCCGGCACGGTATCCCGGTCAGCTCGGCGTCCCGGTACTTCACGCCGGGGCGCTCATTCCGGTCGTCGATCACCGTCTCCACACCGACGGACCGCAACTCGGCGTAGAGCGTCTCGGCCGCTTCCCTGGTCGCCGTGTCCTTCGGCGTCAGCACGACCACGTCCACCTCGGCGGGCGCGACCGCCACCGGCCAGACAAGGCCCTTGTCGTCGTGGTGCACCTCGGCAACCGCCGCCATCGCCCGTTCCACCCCGATGCCGTAGCACCCCATGACCGGCGTGATGCCCGACCCGTCCGGGCCGAGCACGGAGATGCCGAACGTGTCGGTGTACTTGCGGCCGAGCTTGAAGATGTGCCCGATCTCGATGGCCCGGATGACCTCGAGCGGCGTGCCGCACCGCGGGCATGGCTCGCCGGCCCGGACCTCGCGCAGGTCGATCCAGCGCCCCACCGTGATGTCACGAGCCACGTCCACGCCGGTCAGGTGCACGTCGTCGGCGTTGGCTCCGGTGGTCATGTCGCGCCTGCCCTGCAACGCCAGGTCGGCGATGACCGGCAGGTGGGTGACGCCCACCGCGCCGAGGCTGCCCGGCGACGCCCCCAGCGCCTCGCGGATCTCGTCCGGATGCGCGGGCCTGATGTCCGTCGCGCCGGTGCCGTCGAAGAGCTTCTGCTCGGCCAGTGGGTGATCACCGCGCAGCAGCACCAGCGTGGGCTGCCCGTCGATCATGTACACGAGCGTCTTGATCTGCCGGCCGGCCGGCTTGCCGTGCCGCGTAGCCAGGTCATCGATCGTGCGCACGCCCGGGGTGGCCAGACGCTCGGGCGCGGCAGGCCCGGCCGCGTCCTCGACGGGCGGCAGCGCCGAGGTCGCCTTCTCCAGGTTGGCCGCGTAGTCGCAGCTGGGGCAGTACGCGACCAGATCCTCGCCCGCGTCCGACGGGCACATGAACTCGACCGAGTCGCTGCCGCCCATGTTCCCGCTGGACGCCTCCACGGGAATCGCCGGGATGCCCAGCCTGGCGAAGATCCGCTGGTAAGCACCGCGGTGCGCCTCGAACGAGGCGTCGAGCCCGGCCTCGTCGGCGTCAAAGCTGTAGGAGTCCTTCATCGTGAACTCGCGTACCCGGATCAGGCCGCTCCTCGGCCTCGGCTCGTCGCGGAACTTGGTCTGGAAGTGGTACCAGGACTGCGGCAGCTGCCGGTACGACGAAAGCTCGGTGGCGAGCGTCGTCATGGCCTCCTCGTTCGTCATGGCCAGCACGAGCTCCGCGCCCTTGCGGTCGGTGAGCCGGAACATCTCCTCACCCATGACCGCCAGCCGGCCGCTCTTTTCCCACAGCTGGGCAGGCTGCATGCTCGGCAGCAGGAACTCCTGGGCCCCGATCCGGGTCATCTCCTCCCGGATCACGTCGATGACCTTGGCCCGCACCCGCAGGCCGAACGGGAGCATGCTGTAGTGACCGGCCATGAACTGGCGGATGAACCCGGCGCGCAGCAGCAGCCGGTGGCTCGCCGCGTCGGCGTCGGCGGGATCCTCGCGCAGAGTTGGAATGTGGAGCTGTGACCAGCGCATGCCTGCCAATGCCCCCAGAGTCGGAGTTAGGTGTCGGCCAGAAGATACAGGCTCAGGCCGCCACTGAAAATTTGATTACGGAACGAGACGCCCGGTGGCTCGCCTGGCCCGCCCCGGGCCGTCACGTTCAGGTCGATATATCGGGATACGGCACCTTCCAGTGACCGAGCCGCGCCGCGAATTCCCGCTGGAACGCCAGGGGCTCGGCGTAGTCGCGCTCGAACAGCGCGATGAAGAGCGTGAGCAGCAGGAACGTGTGCGCCCCGAGCTCAAAGAGGGCCACGTAGTCATGCGTGCCCAGGGCTTCGCGCTCTGCGCCGCTGAAACCCAGCCAGGTGCTCCGCTCGGCCGCCGGGCAGTTGAGAATCACGTTCGCCCGCTCGGACTCCCACCAGTCCACCGTGCCGCGCGGGTCCTCGCGGTAGCGCTCGACGAGCTCTGGGTCGCGGTCGATCGTGTAGAGGAACTTGTCGAGGAGGTACTTGCTCATGGGGAGCCCTCCGGGTACCAGGTGAAGTAGGCCTCCATCGTGTGGAACAGGTCGAGCGAGTCGGTGTAGTCGGCCCGCACGTTCTCCCCCGCCACGCCCATCATCAGCATGAAGTCCATGAAGCCGTGCGTGGCGTTTCCTGGCAGCCACAGGCTGTCGAGGCTGACCTCGGCCAGCGCCGATTTCAGGTCCGACGAGGCGATCCATTCCACGGCCCTGCTGTCGAACTCGGGATCCGGGCCGTGCGGGCCGAACTGGCGGGGCCCGCCGAGCTCGAGCGACAGGTGGCCGGTGCCGATGATCGCCACCCGCTTGTCGCTCGGCCAGGCCTCGACCAGGGCGCGGATCGCCTGGCCGAGCTCGACGAAGCGCCTGGGCTGCGGCATCGGCGGGGCGAAGATGTTCGTATACACCGGCACGATCGGCAGGTCAGCCTGCGGGCGCAGGGTGATGATCGGGCAGGTGATGGAGTGGTCGACCCGCAGCTCGTTGCTGAACGCCAGGTCGAAGCCCGCGTCGATGCCACCGCGCAGCAGATACGCCGACAGTTCCTCGTCGCCGCGCAGGCCCATCCGCGGCAGGCCGAACTCCCGCTCCTCGTTGTAGTAGTTCGCGTCGTAGAACGGCGCCTTGCCGATCAGGAACTGCGGCATGTTGTCCAGCCAGAGCTGGTGGAAATGGTCGCTGCCGACCATCACCAGCACGTCGGGGCGGGCCCGGGTGAGGGTCTCCCGGAACGCCTCGATCTTGGCGACCCACTCGTCGGCGAAGGGCGGCCGGTCCTCGCCGGTGGCCGTGGACGCGCGGAGGTAGAACGGGTGGTGCGTGGACGCGATGACCGCTGCGATGGTCGCCATGGCGGCTCCGTTTTATTGCTGAGGGGGGCCGGGTGGGCTGGGCGGGCTGTAGTCGACATTACGGTCGACGGCTAGGTAGACGTCCATGCCGATCGGGCGGCGCTGCTCCTCGGCGAGCTGGCCGAGCAGCCCCGCGGTCCTGGCCAGCAGCGCGAACCCGCGCAGCAGCCCGACCGGCAGGCCGAGGTCGGCGAGGGCGGCTCCGGAGGTGCCCGCCCCGTTCAGCGGCAGGGTGCGCCCGAGCACCTGCGGGTGGACCCGGCCGATCGCCTCGAACAGCCGCAGGTGCGGGCCGCGCAGGCCGCTGCGCTCCGCGATCGCGATCAGCACCGGCGTGCGCGGGTCGGTGACCTTGTGCACCGGATGGCCGAGCCCGGGGATCAGCCGCCCCGCCTCGCGGGCCCGGCGCACCGCGGCCAGCGCGATCGCGTCCCAGCCGGCGTCGTCGACGGGGAGCGGTTCGCCCGCCTCGGCCAGCGCGTCGGCGAGAAACCGGCCGGTGTCCTCGGTCACGCCGAGAAACCGCGACCCGCCGCCCAGCAAGCCGGCCGCCAGCGCGCCCTGCACCGAGTCGGGTGCGCTCAGGTACGTCAGCCGGGCCGCGATCGCGGTCGGCGTGAAGCCGTGGTCGGCCAGCGCCACGAGCACCGCCTCGAACACCGCGACCTGGCCTGGGGTGGGCCGGCGCTGTGTCACCAGCCACAGCGCGAGCTCGCCGAACGAGACCTTGCCCATCAGGTCGGCGGCCAGGTCCTGGCCCAGCAGCGTGATCGTGTCGGCGTCCGAGGTGCCGAGCGAGGTCGGATAGCGCGGGGCCGGGCCGGTCATCTCGGCGTCTCCTCGGCCAGCCAGCGCCGGATCTCCGCTCCGTGCTCGTCGAGCGCGGGCGGCGGCAGCGTGTAGCGCGGCGGCGTGGCCGAGAACCGCAGCGGGTTCCTGATCGTCGGCGTCCCGGCGTCGCCCTCGCCAGCGATCACCACCGGCTCCAGGCCGATGCCCTCGGCGAACTTGATGCCGTCATCGACGGTGTTGATCGGGCCACACGGAACACCGGCCTTGATCAGCTCGGTGAACCACTCGTCCGCCGGGCGCAGCTCGAGCCGCCCGGCCAGCAGCGGGCGCAGTTCCTCCCGGTTGGCGGTGCGGTCACCCGCCTTGGCGAACCGGGGGTCGTCTGCGAGCTCGGGCGCGCCGAGCACCCCGCACAGCTTGCGGAACTGCGCGTCGTTGCCGGCGGTGATGATCATGTCCTTGGTGCCGGTGGGCATCGGCTCGTACGGGAACAGGCTGGGATGCGAGTTGCCCATGCGGAACGGGACGACGCCGCCCGCCGCGTAGGCGCTGGTCTGGTTCACCATCCCGGACAGCGCGGACGACAGCAGGTTGGCCTGCACCTGCTGGCCCTGGCCGGTGTGGTTGCGGTGATTCAGCGCGGCCAGGATGCCGATCGCGGTGTGCATGCCCGCCATCACGTCGAACGCGGAGATGCCGGCCCGGTACGGCGGCCCGTCCGGGTCACCGGTGAGGCTCATCAGGCCGGACATGGCCTGGACCACGAGGTCGTAGCCGGGGATGTCCCTGCCCCCGGTGAAGCCGAACCCGCTGATCGACGCGTAGATGATCCCGGGATTGGTCGCGCTGACCGACGCGTAGTCGAGGCCGAACCTGGCCAGCCCGCCCGGCTTGAAGTTCTCCACCATGATGTCCGCGCGGCGGGCCAGTTCGGCGGCGGCGGCGCGTTCAGGCTCGTCGCGAAGATCGAGCGCTACCGAACGCTTGTTCCTGTTGATCGCGAGGAAGTACGTGGACACGCCGCCGCGCGCCGGCGGGACCCAGCCCCTGGTGTCGTCGCCGCCGGGGCTCTCCACCTTGATCACGTCGGCGCCGAGGTCGGCCAGCAGCATCGTGCAGTACGGCCCGGCCAGCACACGGGAGAAGTCGGCCACGAGAAGCCCGGACAGCGGGCCGGCGGCCTCGTGCCCGCCGGGCTCAGCTTCCGAGCTCTCCGGGGCCGCCACGGCCCTACTCTAGCGAAGACACCCTTAGCAGGGACAAACGCCCACCGGAGGTGCCCATGACCGCAGCAGCCGAAGACCTGGCCCCGGGCCGGCCTGTGGTGTTCCGCAACGCGATCGTCCTGACCATGGACGGCGCCCATACCGTCCACCGCGACGCCGACGTCCTGGTCTCGGGCGACCGCATCGCCGCGGTGGGAACGGGCCTGGACGTGCCCGGCGACGCGGCCGAGATCGACGCGTCCGGCGGCATCCTGATGCCCGGCATGATCGACACGCACCGGCACATGTGGCAGACCGCCATGCGCGGCTACGGCGCGGACTGGACTCTCACCCAGTACTTCGTCTGGAACTACCTGAACTGGGGCAAATCATTCCGGCCGATGGACATCTACGCGGGCAACCTGCTGTCCGCGATCGAGTCGGTCGACGCCGGAGTCACCACCACGGTCGACTGGTCGCACGGGCTGCGGACGACCGAGCACGCGGAAGCGGCGGCCGACGCGCTGGAGGAGGTGCCCGGGCGGTTCGTGCTCGCCTATGGCAACATTCACCAGGCCCCCTGGGAGTGGACGGCGGCGCCCGAGTTCCGCGACTTCTACCGGCGCCGGTTCGACGGCAAGGGCGACATGCTCGGCTTCCAGATCGCGTTCGACGTCACCGGGGATCCCGCGTTCCCGGAGAAGGCGGCGTTCGAGGTGGCCGCCGACCTCGGCGTGCCGGTGACCACGCACGCCGGGGTCTGGGGCGTGACCAAGGACGACAGCATCCGGATGATGCACGAGGGCGGGTTCATGACGCCGTCCACGATCTACGTGCACGCGGCGTCGCTCAGCCCGGACTCCTACCAGCGGATCGCCGCCACCGGCGGCTCGGTGTCGGTGTCCACCGAGAGCGAGCAGAGCGCGGGCCAGGGCTACCCGCCCACCTGGACGTTGCGGGAGCACGGCATCGGCGTGTCGCTGTCCATGGACACCAGCGTGTGGTGGAGCGGCGACCTGTTCTCGGCGATGCGCGCGACGCTCAGCGCCGACCGGGCACGCGAGCACCTGGAGGCCCACGGCCGGGGGGACACCGTGACCAACCACTACCTGCGGGCCGAGCAGGTCGTCGACTGGGCCACCCGCGGCGGCGCCCGGGCGCTGGGGCTCGACGCGGTGATCGGCAGCCTGGAGCCGGGCAAGCAGGCGGACCTGGTGCTGATCAAGAACGACGCCTCGCCCGCCATGTACCCGGTGCTCAACCCCTACGGCCACGTGGTCTTCCAGGCCCAGCGCGGTGACGTGCACACGGTCATGGTCAACGGCCGGGTGGTCAAGCACGCGCACCAGCTCGTCGGCGCCGACCTGGCCAGGGCCAGGGACGCGGTGGGCCAGACCGTCGAGTACCTCCAGGGCGTGCTCGGGCCCGACGCGTGGACCGAGGGCATGCACCCGGAGATCCCGGAGAAGCAGGTCCTCGACAACCCCTACACGTACAAGGAAACCGCGGCCTGGAAGACAGCGCAGGAGCCTGAGACACCGGCCTGACCTGGGCTGACGGTTCTCCGCGACCCTGGCGTCTCCCCGGCGTTTCGGGCCGGGGAGAACCGGGGAAAAGTCCACTCATGCCGTCGGTCGGGTCTGCTCGCCGAGTCCACCGGGTCCTCGCCTTTCGCCTGGGCATCTCGGCGATCTTCGACGTGACCGGCGCCACGGTGCTGCGGCTGGTTCGCCGCAGCCTGCCGGAGCCTCCTGACCCAGGCACACGGCCCGACCCGTTCGTCGCCGCCATGGACACGATCATGGCGGCTCATCGCGAACTCGCCCCGATGGCGGCGCAGCACGAGCCTGCACGCACGGTGGCTCGCCGCGAGCCGGCCACGCGGGCCCAGGACAAGGCGGGTGTGGTGTTAACGGGTGACCGATAGCGATCCCCTCCCCCAGACCGGGCCGTCCGACCCCCTCGCGGGATCACTCCCGCGGCCACCGGTGCGGACCGAGGTCCTGTCCCTCGACCAGGCCGTCACGCTGCGCGAGCAGGCGCCCGAGCTCTACGACCTGTGGCTCAAGATCGCGCAGGAAAGGGCGGCGACCGCCAACTACGTGGACCGGGCGCCGTACGAGATCCCGGAGCGGCTGGCCCAGGCCGGGCGCCCCAGGGCGCTCGGCGCGCTGATCGTGGTGCTGTCGTTCTGCGGCTACCTCGCCTGGCTGGGCGGGCCGGGACCCTACATCGGCGGGCTCATCGCGATCGTCGACCTGACCGCGATGCTCGGCATCTTCTTCGGCCTGCGCCCGGACCGCCTGTCCGAGCCTCGCAAGAGCGGACGCCCGGGCCGCCCCGCCCGCGGCGGCCTGGCGGACCGCAAGCTGTTATCGGACCCGCCCGCCAAGCTTCCGATAGTTTCCATGTTAGGCGCAGAAGCGCCGGGAAAACCTTCCGTTTTCTTCTGGCCAAGGGGTTGCAACGGCCGCAGAAGCCGGTAATCTACCGGCTTGGAATACATCGTCCTTTGCGAGCGGGGAGTCAGATGGGAACCGGCCGGTCCGATGAAATTGACCTGGCCGCGTACCTGCCCCCCGCGGCGCCGCCGCCCGCGATGCCGTCGTCGCTGCGGACCGCGGCGCGCCGCCCGGCCGACGGTGACCGCACGCTCGTGCTCGATGCGGGCGGCGAGAAAGTGATCGTGGTGCTGGGCGAGGAACCCGGCGACGCCGGCGAGATCTGGAACTTCATACGGCAGCGCATGAGCGGCCGGGACAGCGGCCTGATGTGACGAGCGTGCGTGGCGAAAGGCTGACTTCATGATCCACATCGAGCGGG
>JASHQP010000091.1 GCA_030039095.1 Streptosporangiaceae bacterium | reverse complement strand
CAGGCCACCTCCGCCGCACCCGCCCTTGCCACCGCCGAGCCGATCGGCGTGTACCTGGCGGCGGGCTGGCTGGCCCACGCCGGCGGGCATCCGGGGCCGGCCATGATCCCGGAGGATTTTCAGCTCTATACGCCGACAATCCTCCGGGATCATGGTGAGCCGGCCGGCGCCAGCGCGTTCGCCGGTATCGCGGTGGCGATCGCGGGGACCGACCCGATCGCCTGGGGAACGGCGCACCTCGTCGAGCGCCTGATCGACGGGGGGATCGACCGCGGCCCGGTGGCGCTGCGGCCGGACGATCCCCCGGCCGAGGCCCGGGCCAACGTGCTGCTGGTGGCCGGGCACGGGCAGGTCGGCCTGCTGGAGACCAGGCGGCAGACGTCGCCGCTCCCGGTGCCGGCCGGGACAGTGGTACCGGACCTGGCACGGATGGCGTTCGTCCACGGCAACGGCGACTTTCTTGCTTCCATCGGCGACGCGTTCGCCGCGGCGGCAACGGCCGAGGAGGTGGAACGGCCGGGCGAGCTGGTTTCGTGGAGCATCCAGCTCCCCAGCGGCACGCATCCGCTGGCCGAGAAGACGGTCTCCGGCAGGTCAGCGGGGCTCGGCGGGTACGTGGCCTTCCGGTCGCTGAGCAACCCGGGCGTCTTCCCCGACTCCGGCGTCGCGTTCACCGGCCAGGTGTCCCCGGACGGGCTCGTCGGCGAGGTCGAGAGCGCGAACGACAAGATCGAGGCCGCGCATCGCCGGCGGATTCGCCTCGTGGTGCATCCCAGGGGCCAGGCGTGGGTCGACCCGGACGACATCGTCCAGCTCGAGGGGGTGGAACGCGCCGAGGATGCGCTGATAGCGGCGGCGCAGCAACTGCGCGGCCTGCGCAGTTACCTGGAGGCGGCGTGCCGCCTGGTCGCCCCCGAACCCTGGCTGCGGACCTGGCTGCGCAGGCAGGGACGGCGCGCGGACGAGACGCCGCTGCTGACCGTGACCTGCCGCCACCTGCCGCCCAGGGAGGCCCTGTCGCAGAACCCCACGCGGAAGGAGCCGGAGATCCCGCCGTGCCCTGCGCACCAGCTGGCCAGCCTGTATCCGGGCTATTCGTTCGCGGTGAGCGCGGACGCCGGCGGCGGGAACACGATGGCCGCGAAGCGCATGGTCGCCCTGGCCGCACGGCGGGCACTGGACGGGCTGCGCGCCCTCGGCAGCGAGGACCGGTTTGCTGGCTTCACCCTTCCGCTCTACGTTCCCCTCGGCACGCTGCTGACGACCTGGGACGGCGTCGTCCAGGCCAGCGTCGCGGCGCTGCCGGCGCTGACCGAGCCGGGGCTGGAGGTCGCGGCCGCGCTGGCCGGCACGCTCCGCGCCGACAACCCGCGGCCGTGGCGGGCCCTCGTGGTCGTGGACGGCACCGACCGGACCCACCGCAGCGGCAGCAGCGCGGTCGCCGACCGGGAACGGGACTTCGTCGCCCTGGTGACGAGCAGCCCGCACCAGACGCACCCGGGGTGGCGGCCGAGCCGGCCAGCGCAGGTCGTGCTTTGCGGCCGGCACGGGAGCCCCGCCCATTACCGGGCAGCCGAGGCGCTGCGCCGCGAGCGGCCGGACGCCGTGGCCACCATGGGGCTCGACCCGCTGACCGGCGCGGAAATCGACCGGTACGTCGCCAGCCTGTCGGCCGCGGGGACTTCGCTCACCGGCAGGGCGCGTGACCTCGCCACGAACCCGCTGCTGCTGACGCTGAGCGTGATCGCCGGGAAGCCGCGGCCTGCCGGCGAGGGTGACTCGACCGACCTGCTCGACCGGGTCATCGACGTCCTGCTCGGCGCGGCGGCGGACGACCGCCGCTACCTGGCTGAGATCGCGTTCCGGGCGGCGGTGGCGAAACGCCAGCCGGTCGGCGAGTTCACCCTGGCCGACATCGCCGCCCGGGGATCCGAGCCGGCGGTGGAACTGGCTCTCGCCGACAACGACACCGAGCGGGCGATGGCCATCGCGCTCGATCGCCACGAGCGGCAGGCGTTCCAGAGCGCGGAAGAGGAAACGCATCTGCTCACGGCGTCCGGCGTCGGCTGGCGGTTCTTCCACGACCGGGCGTTCGCCTTCCTGGTCGCCGACCGCGTCGCCCGCCACGCCGCCGAGCACCCCGGCTCCGGCGACGAGCTTTTCGGCGAGCTCGGCTCCCATCTCGGCGACGCGTTGTGGACCGACGTGATCGAGGCGACCGGCCGCCTGCTCGAGCTGCGCAGCCGGGTGCCCATCCCCGCCTCCTCATAGCCCTCCGTGCAGCATAGCTACGGCGGTAACCGCACCAGCTCAGCACAGTCCTCGGCGCTTGGGACGTGTGTTACCGCCGAGGCTGTATGGGCGCAAGCGTATTCCAGTTATCTGTTTGTGATAGGCAAACTGATGTGGTGTCCGGCTGATCCGGAAGCGGTGGCAAACGTCGTGGAAGCCAATCACCCGAAACAGGCGTAACTGGCTGCACATCTGCCACGGATCTGCCTCTTGCTGACTCGTGGACGGGCGGAGCCTAGCAGGTCAGGCCCGGTTTAACCCGAGGACACGCATTTACATAATGGGCGAGATCGGCCCTCGCTAGGCTCCCGCTCAATGTCAGGCGCTCCGAAGGCCGCCGTCCCCCGTCGGCCTTCCCGGTGAGCGCGCCCCGCTCGGAAAGGATCCCCTTGGGCCGCCACAGTAAACCCTCCCGTATCCGACTCCCCTACGGAGCGCCGATCGCCGCCGCACCCACGCTGGCCAGCGTGGTCGCGGCCTTTTTCTTGTCACAGCAGATGCCGGCAAACGCAGCGGTCGCGGAGACCACCCCCAGCCACCCTGCTTCCCTCGACACCGTCTACAGCCCGGATGCCTCGTCGGCATCTGGCGCCACATCCCTCTCCACGTCTCAGCTGATGCTGGCCACCAGGACCGTGCTGATGTCCGACATGCAGCGGGCGTGGCAGGCGGCATGGCAGGAAAAGCAGGAGAAGGCGGCCACCAGCCTGCCGCGCTGGTACACGGTCCAGCCCGGCGACTCGCTGTCCTCGATCGCGCAGCGCTTCTACCACAACGCGGCGGCGTGGCCGGTGCTGTACTGGCGCAACCACGACCACATCCGCTGGGCGAACGACATCTCTGTCGGGCAGGTCCTGCGCATCCCGGCCGAGCCTGCCGAGATACCGGCTGCCCCCACGGCCCTCCAGCCGTCGGCGCCGGTGGTTACCACCAGCCACACGGCGAGGCACGCGAGCTCGGCCCCGGTCGTGGCGCAGTCCGCGCCCGCACAGCAGGCTCCGGCGCCCACAGGGAGCACCAGCGGCTCCCTGGGCGTGATCCCGGGCGGCGCGTTCGGCCAGTGTGTGGTCGAGCGCGAGTCCGGCGGCAACCCGCAGGTCATGAACTCCAGCGGCCACTACGGCCTGTTCCAGTTCAGCTTCTCCACCTGGGTGGCGTACGGCGGCAACCCGAATGACTTCGGCCACGCCAGCGTCGCCGAGCAGGAGCAGGTGTTCGCGACCGCACTCGCCTCGCCGGGCGGCGAGAACAACTGGGCGCCCTACGACGGCTGCTGACCGGCCAGCCGCCCGACCAGGCACGCCAGGAACCCCCAGGCCTTGTCGTCCTCGGGGGTTCCGGCGTGCGGGCGGCGGAACCGGGCGGCGTCGGCGGCGGCGTCGGCGATGTCCCAGCGGAGCCGGTACAGGTCGAGGAGCGCGGGCAGCGGCGTGACCCCGGTCGCCCGGGCGTAGGCGCCGAAGATCGATCCGTCGCCCGGGTCGAGCCTCCACAGGTCCCGCTCGGGCGGGGCCACACCGGCGGTATCCCAGTCGATCAGCACCCAGCCCCCGGCGGTCAGCATCGTGTTGCCGGGATGGATCTCGCCGTGGGTGAGGACCGCCCTGTCCGGCCGCGACCGGGCCTGCGACACGAGAGCGTCGTACCGGGCGAGCAGATCCCGGATCGGCGCCGCGTGGCGCCGGATCAGGCGCGACGCCCGGAGCGCGTAGGGCCCGGCGCCGGCAGCGTCCCCGGCCGGATCGAAGGCCGCCTCCAGCGCGTCCCGGTGCGGCACCGAGAAGTCGTCGGCCAGCGCGTGCCGGCTGGCCGTGGCGGGGGCGGTGTGCACGGCGGCCACGAGACGCAGCACGCCGAGCCGGTGCCCGCAGGAGGGGAACTCCCCCCAGTCGAAACTCCGGCCCTCGACAAACGGGTAGACCGCGACGGCGAACTCCTCGCTGACGCGCGCCAGCGGCTCGCCGTCGCCGGCGGGGACCGGCGCCACCACGAAGCCGGCGCCGCTGGCCCGCAGGTCCGTGGC
>JASHQP010000090.1 GCA_030039095.1 Streptosporangiaceae bacterium | reverse complement strand
GTGCGCGCGGCTGGCGTGGTGCCCCCGGCTCACTGGTGCACCATTCTCACGCGGCGACCCCCGGGCGCCTCGGTTCTGCCCGTGCGGCCTGCTCATGTGGCGCGGCGCTTGCGGGTGCCGGCCACCGAGCCGGCCACGCCGGTCAGCCCGTACGTCACAGCGCCGTGCCAGACCGCGGTAAAGGCGCCGCCGAACATGCCGCTGCTGCCGACGACCACCGACAGCACGAAGACGACGATCGCGGTGGCGATGCCGGGGAGCAACGCGAAGCGCCACGGGTTCTCGCGCGCCCAGCGCATGGCTCGGCTGCCCTGGCCGCGCAGCAGCGCGCCGCCCCCGGCGACGGCGAAGAGCGCGACGGTGCCAGCCGACAGCGCGGTGGGCACGTCCAGGTGACCGCCCACGAGGTGAAAGACCAGGTCAGCCCCTGTGACGACGACGCCAGCGGCGCCGGCGGCCTTCCACGGTGCACCGGACATGGCGGCGCTGGAGACGCTCAGCTCTTCGCGCCGACTCAGTCCGGGCTCGTTGCGAGTTGGTGCCGACATCTTCTCTCCATAGGTTGCGGGAACATGCCACACTTAAGATATATCGCTTCTTGACTGTACGCTAGCTACGGTGACGACGGCCAGCGAGCGCCATGGATGACGAGTGAGTCCTATGACAGCGGGGAATCCTCAGTGGGCATTCAGGCAACGCCCAGACCGGTGGTGCTTACTTAAGACTGTGCGGACAGACGTCGGTAGCCAGCCATGCCGACCGGACGGGGTTCGGATTACGGCGAGCGCAACGTACGCTGGCTTCGGGTAGGAGTGATGGCGTAATGCAGGAAGATCAGAGCGGCAGCGAGAGCCAGCAGCCCGAGTACGTCGGGCCCTGGGCGCCGCTTGCTAACGAGCCCGATCCGCCGGGTGAGGCGGGTGGCTCGCCATCGCCCGAGGCTGGCAACCGCCAGCCGGGCGACACCGCCCCGCTGGAGGGCTCTCGCGGTTCGTCCGATACTCCTGCTGGCCAGCCCGCTCCGCACGGCGGCGAATCCACGCGCCCGGGTGGGTTCGGCCAGCGCGCTCAGCCAGACCAGACCACCCAGCCGGTCGGTTACGGCCAGCCCGGTGGATACGGCCAGCCCGGCTACGGGCAGCCCGGCGGGCAGCCCGGCGGGCAGCAGGGCGGTTACGCCGGCGGGTATGGCCAGCCCGGCTACGGGCAGCAGGGCGGATACGGCCAGCCGGGAGGGTACGGGCAGCCGGGCCAGCCGGGAGCGTACGGGCAGCCGGGCCAGCCCGGGTACGGCGGGTACGGGCCGCCGGGCGGGTACGGGCCGCCGGCCGACTACATCGAGCAGCGCCCGAGCCGCGCCAAGGGCTTCGTGGTCTACCTCGTCGTGGCGGCGCTCGCCGCGGCAATCGGCGCCGCCGCCGTTGCGACGCTCGACCACGGCTCGACGCCGGCCGCGCAGTCGACGCCGAACGTCACCAACCCGAACAACAACTCCGGCAACGGCTTCAACCCCGGCAACGGCTTCAACCCCGGCAACGGCTTCAACCCGGGCGGCTCGTCGGGCTCCGGCAACACGAACTCCGGGGTGAGCAGCGCCCAGGAGCAGAAGGTCGAGAACGCCGTCGAGCCCGGGGTGGTCGACATCTCGAGCAGCCTCAACTACGTGGGCGGCACCGCCCAGGCCACCGGGATGGTGATCAGCAAGAACGGCCTGGTGCTGACCAACAACCACGTCATCGACGACACCACAGGGCTGACCGCGACGCTGGTCTCCAACGGCCACAAGTACAGCGCGGTGTGGCTCGGGTACGACAAGACCGACGACGTCTCCGTGATCAAGCTCGAGGGCGCATCCGGGCTCGCCACGGTCCCGCTCGGCAACTCCTCGTCGGTGAAGGTCGACACGCCGGTCGTCGCGATCGGCAACGCCGAGGGCGCGGGCGGCAAGCCGGCCGCCGTCACCGGCGACATCACCAATCTGAACCAGACCATCACCGCAACCGACGACCTCGGCGGCAGCGAGACGCTGCACGACATGCTGCAGACCAACGCCGACATCGTCGAGGGCGACTCGGGCGGCCCGCTGTCGACCCTGGCCGGCAAGGTCATCGGCATGGACACGGCGGCGCAGACGGGCAACGTCGGGAACGAGAGCACAACCGGCTTCGCGATCCCGATCGACCGGGCACTCACCATCGCCCACCAGATCATCGCGGGCAAGGCCAGCACGACGATCAAGATCGGTGCCTCGGGATTCATGGGCGTGCTGGTTCCCTCCGGCAACGCGAGCAGCTCGAGCAGCCCGCAAACGCAGCAGCAGGACCAGGCCGAGAGCCAGGGCAGCAACGGCGGTTTCGGCGGCCAGTCGGGCGGCACCAACGGCTGCCTGGCCAACGACCAGAATGCCGGCGTGCCGCAGACCATCGCCCCGGCAAGCTCGGGCACGCTGATCCTGGGCACGCTCTGCAACACGCCGGCGGACACGGCCGGCCTGACCTCCGGCGACGTGATCACTTCGGTGAACGGCAGCGCGGTGACCTCGCCGGACTCGCTGACCAGCATCCTGTCCAACTACCGGCCGGGCACCACGATCTCGGTCTCGTGGGAGGACACCTCCGGCGGGCAGCACACCAGCAGGCTGGACCTGATCTCGGCCCCGCCCCAGTAAGCCCACCCGGAACGGGCAGCGGGGCAGCTCATTCAATGATCTAGGAGACTTTGGTGCAGTATTTGCCCAAAAGTCTCCTAGATCATTGGGAACGCCGTGCCAGTGTGGCTGGGCGTGTCATTGTGACGTGAGGTGATGGCGCCGCGCAGGAACCGTGGCGGCGGGCGGAGAGCGGGCGTCAGGCGGCCAGCCAGGCGAGCAGCTTGGTCTCGCAGGCCGTGATCGCGGCCACGTCGACGTGCTCGTCGGCGCGGTGGGCGAACAGCGGGTCGCCGGGGCCGTAGTTGACGGCCGCGATGCCGAGCGCGGAGAACCTGGCCACGTCGGTCCAGCCGAGCTTGGCCCGGGGCGTGCCGCCGATCGCGCTGACGAACGACGCGGCTGCCGGCTCGCCCAGCCCGGGCCGGGCGCCGCCCGCCACGTCGGTCACCCGCACCTCGAAGCCCGCGAACACCTCCCGCACGTGGTCGGCGGCCTGCTCGGGAGACCGGTCGGGCGCGAACCGGAAGTTCACCGTGACCAGGCACTCGTCGGGGATCACGTTCCCGGCCACTCCCCCGCTGATGAAGACCGCGTTGAGGCCCTCGTGGTAGGTCAGGCCGTCCACCTCGGGCTCGGCCGGCTCGTAGGCACGCAGGATGTCGAGGATCCGGCCCGCCTCGTAGATCGCGTTCACTCCCATCCAGGACCGGGCGCTGTGCGCCCGCTTGCCGGCCGCCACGACCTCCGCGCGCAGCGTGCCCTGGCAGCCGCCCTCGACCAGGCCGTCGGTCGGTTCCATCAGCACGGCCAGGTCGCCGGCCAGCAGGTCCGGGGTCATCGCGCCGACCCGCAGCAGGCCGTTGCGCTCCGCCTCGACTTCCTCGCAGTCGTAGAAGACGTACGTCACGTCCCGGTTCGGCTCGGGGAGCAGCGCGGCGAGGCGAAGCTGCACCGCCACACCAGATTTCATATCCGTGGAGCCACACCCGTAGAGCACGCCGCGTTCGAGGCGGGATGGCACATTGTCCGCTACCGGCACGGTGTCGATGTGCCCGGCGAGGACCACGCGCTGGTCACGGCCGAGGCTGGTGCGCGCGACGACGACGTTCCCGTCGCGGTGGACGGTCAGGTGCGGCAGCGGGCGCAGCGCCGCCTCGATGGCGTCGGCCAGCGGCTTCTCGGCGCCGCTGACCGATTCGGCGTCGACGAGCCGGGCGGTCAGGTCGGGCGCGGCGAGGGAGAGATCGAGATCCACAGCGGCAGCCTAGTGTGGGACCCATGTTCCATGTGGACTCCGAGGTCGGCCCGCTGCGCCAGGTCATCCTGCACCGGCCGGACCTCGAGCTGAAGCGGCTGACCCCGGACAACGCCGCCGACCTCCTGTTCGACGACGTGCTCTGGGTGGCCGAGGCCCAGGCCGAGCACGACGCGTTCGCCGCCGCGCTGCGCGAGCGCGGGGTCGTCGTGCACTACTACGGCGAGCTTTTCGCGCAGACGCTGGAGATCGCCGAGGCCAGGAACTACGTGCTGGACCGGATCTTCGACCCGCGGCTGCACGGGCCGCTGGCGGCTGACGCGCTGCGCGCGGCGGTGGAGGGGCTCGGCGCCGCCGACCTGGCGCGGTACCTGATCGGCGGCATCACCAAGCGGGAGATCATCCAGTTCGGCCCGGAGCCCAAGAGCATCGCGTTCCACTCGCTGGACCCGGACGACTTCGTGCTCCAGCCGCTCCCCAACGTTCTTTATCAGCGGGATACCAGCAGCTGGATCTACAACGGGGTGTCGGTGAACGCCATGCGGCGGCGGGCCCGGATGCGGGAGACCGTCAGCGACGAGGCCGTGTACCGGTGGCACCCGATGTTCGCCGCCGGCGGGTTCGAGGTCTGGCTGCACGGCGAGGACGCCGCGCCCGCCACGATCGAGGGCGGCGACATCCTCGTGCTCGGCGACGGCGCCGTCCTCGTCGGGATGAGCGAGCGCACCCAGCCGCAGGCCGTTGAGATGCTGGCGCACCGGCTGTTCTCGGCCTCGGCCGCCGACCGGCTGGTCGCGATCGACATGCCGAAGTCGCGCGCGTTCATGCACCTGGACACGGTGCTGACCATGGCCGATTACGGGGTGTTCGTGAAGTACGCGGGGCTGGGGATGCTGCCGTCCTACACGGTCGAGCCCGGCAGCGGGCCGCGCGAGCTGAAGGTCACCGACCACCCGCCGGAGGAGATGCACGCCGCGATCGCCGCCGCGACCGGCCGGGGCAGCTTCCGGGTGCTGACCGCCACCCAGGACGTGCACTCGGCGCAGCGTGAGCAGTGGGACGACGGCTGCAACGTGCTCGCTGTCGCCCCGGGCGTGGTGCTCGCGTACGAGCGGAACGTCACCACCAACGCCTTTCTCCGCGCGAACGGCATCGAGGTGATCGCAATCAGGGGCAGCGAGCTCGGGCGCGGCCGGGGAGGGCCGCGCTGCATGACGTGCCCCCTTGAACGCGACGCCTGACCGGGCTCTGGTGCGCCCCGCGGACCCGGCCGGTCAGTGCAGGGCCTGGCGCTCGCGGCCGCCCGCGGTGATGTCTGCGCGGTCGCGGATGACCTCGAACGCCTCGGCGTACCGGCCCTCGGCAAAACGGGACCAGGACCGTGCTATCGACTGGATCAGGTCGGGCTCCAGATAGGTCCGCATCTCTGCCTGGGAGTCGAACGAGGCGATCGCGCGCAGCTTGCGGTCGAGCTGCCGGTCGATGCTGACGAAGCGGGTGGGCCGGAAGTCGACGGTGGCCGACGGCGACTGGTAGCAGTACACCCGGCCGACGTCCTGCGCCGCCACCATCACCGCGCTGTGCGTGTTGCGGTGGTCCTGGTGCACGTCGTGGATCGAGTGGGTGTAGATCACGGTCGGCGCCACCGCATCGATGACCCGGCCGATCACGCTGATCGTGGGATCGCCCTCGTCGATGCCGGTGTCCTCGAGGTCCTCCAGGTAGAGCTCGGCGGACAGGATCCTGGCGGCCTCCTGGGACTCGGCCGCCCGCCGCTCCGAATCGCCGCCGCGTGACCCCCGGCACAGGGTCAGGATCGCGATCTCGTGCCCGAGGTCGCCGTGCACGGCCAGCGCGCCACCCGCCCCGATCTCGACGTCGTCCGGGTGCGCGCCGATCGCGAGCACGACCTGGCGCGAGGCCAGGCGGGCGGCGCGCCCCTTGTCGACCAGCGCGGCGACGGTGCCGGTCAGCTGGTCCGGCGGCAGCGGCTTCTGCAGGAACTCGTCGGCGCGGCTGCGCAGCGCGGTGACCACGTTGCTGATGCTCGCGTGCGCGGTGACCACGGCGACCGGCAGGTCGGGAGCGATCCGGCGCACGGATTCCAGCAGATCGAGGCCGGTCATGCCGGGCATCTCCACGTCGGTCAGCACGAGGTCCCACGGCTCCCGGACGCGGCGCAGCGCCCCGGCGGGATCGGTGACGTGGACGACCTCGAAGCCGCCCCGGCGCTGCAGCACCTCGAGGACGTAGAGCGCGTGGTCGGGGTCATCCTCGACCATGAGGATCCGCCCGCGCGGCTCGCCCGGCCGCGCCGGCTCCCCCGGCTCCCCCGGCTCCCCCGGCCGCGGCGTGCCGCTCATCGCGCCGCCGGCAGGTAGACCCGGAACGTGGTGCCGACGCCCTCGGCGCTGTCCACCTCGACGCGGCCGCCGTGCAGTTCCGTAACGGCCTTGACCACGGAAAGACCGAGGCCGGTCCCTGGCAGACTGGCCGCCTTCGCGTTGGAGGCCCGGGCGAACCTGTCGAAGACCTGGCCGAGCTCGGCGGGCGGTATGCCGATCCCGGAGTCGGCCACCTCGATGCGCCAGGCACGGTCCTCGTGAGCGGCGGTGAGGCGAACCAGGCCATCGCGCTCCTGCCCGTCAGCATGCTTTCTGGCGGTGAACTTGATCGCGTTGGACACGAGGTTGTCCAGCACCTGGTGCAGCCGCTCCTGGTCGGCCCGCAGCGGCGGGCCGTCGCCCGCCGAGGCCTCGATCCGCACGCCCTGCTTGCCCGCGTCCGGCGCGTTCGACCGGGCGACGTCCGCGATCAGCTCGGGGACCAGGACCTGGCCGACGTCGAGGGGCAGGCCACCCGCCTCGATCCTGGTGACCAGCAGCAGATCGCCCACGAGGCGCAGCAGGCGCCGGGCGTTGCGCTCGACGACGCCCAGCGACTCCGCCGAGTGCGCGCTGAGCTCCGGGTCGCCCTCCCTGATCAGCTCGCAGAAGGAGATGATCGAAGCGATCGGCGTGCTGAGCTCGTGCGACGCCGTGGCCAGGAACTGCCTGCGGCTCTCGTCCTGCTCGAGCAGCCTGGTGTTCTGCTCTACCAGCCGCTCCTGTGCCAGCTCGGCAAGTTCGCGCGCGGCGATCTCCGCGGTGCGGGTGCGCTGCTCGGCGGCGAGGAGCCGCTCCTGCTCGGCTTCGGCCCGCTTGCGGTCCGAGATGTTCGTGACCGCGGCCAGGTAGCCGACCGGCTCGCCGTCCGGGCCGGGCAGCGGCATCGCGGCCACGTGCACCCAGATCTCCCCGCCGTCGGCGGGCCGCAGGCGGCAATCGGTGCGCAGTTCGCCCTGGTGCTCGGCGGCGTGCAGCCACTCCTCGGTGACCCGCTCGACGTCGCCGGGGTGCAGCGCGTCGGACCAGCCGGCCCCCCGGGCCTGGGTGACCGTGGTCCCGGTCATCGCGCACCACCGGTCGTTGACGAACACGCACTGGCCGTCGGCGTCGGTCTGCACGATCCCAACCGGGGCGATCTTGGCGAGCAGCCGGACGAGATCTTCTGCCTGGTGGTCGGCAGCATGCCTCACCCGAGAAGCCGCCATGCCCCCCGCCCTCGCGATGTTCGTAACAGTTAGACACAATCCAGTTACGCTCGGTTCTACCCCTGGCGGCATGGGGGGAACCGGCGAATCGGGCGGTTCTACCTGCCGAGCCGCTCCGCTCTACCTGCCGAGCCGCTCCGCGGCGCTGTCCAGCGCCGAGAGGATCACGGCCACCGACGGCCTGCGCACGCTCGAGGCCCTGGCCACCGCGCACACGTCACGAGCCTGGGCGGTTCCCGGCAGCTCGCGCACGGCCACCCGCCGGTCCCCGACGGCCAGCGTGAGCCTGGGCAGGGCGGCGATCCCGATGCCCCGCGCCACCAGGCTGAGTATCGTGGACAGCCCTTCGAACTCCCACGGCGCCGGGGGCATCCCGCCGGCCCCGACCAGCAGCCGGTCCACCGCCTGCCGCGACGGCTCCCCGATCGGCGCGGCCAGCCAGGGCTCGTCGGCCAGCTCGTCCAGATCGACCAGTTTTGCCGGATCCGCGAACGGATGGCCGCGCGGCAGCACGAGCACCACCGGGTCGCGGAGCAGCCGGTAGAAACGCAGGATGCCGGTTTCCTCGTCGCCGCCGGGCCGGCCGGGACCGGGGCGGGTGAGCCGGCCCGACCAGTCGGCTATCAGGGCGACGTCCGCCTCGCCGCTGCGGACCAGCCGCAGCCCCTCCTCGCGGTCGGTCTCGCGGAGCAGCAGCGACATGCCGGGGTGCGCGCGGACCCGGCGGACCAGCGCGGGCCCGAACGCCACGGCCGCCGTCGGGAACGCGGTCACGGTCACCCGGCCGGCCGGGCCGGCCGGGGAAAGGTCGGCCTCGGCGGCCTCGACCATGGCCAGGATGCGCTCCGCGTGCTCCACCAGCCGCCGTCCCGCGTCGGTCAGTTCCGCCGTCCGGGCGGTCCGGTCGAGCAGCACCGCCCCGCTCTCCCGCTCCAGCGCCGCCAGTTGCTGCGACACCGCGGACGGGGTGTACCCGAGCGCCGCGGCGGTGGCCGCGATCGTGCCCCGCTCGGCGAATTCCCTCAGCAGCCGCAGCCGGTGTGTATCGAGCATAAGCAAAGCTTAAGCTCTGCGTCAGAGATACGGGGCTTCCGCTAACGCTTAATTGGATACATCGTGGTGAGCGCAGTTGTTCAATATTAGTAATCGCCAGGACATGTGGAGCCTGGCCGGTTGGACCCCACATACCCCGCAGCTTGGAGTTTTGTCATGCCTTTCGCCGGGACGATGACGCCTGTCTCGCCCGTCCTGCCCCCCGCACCGGCGCTGCCGGCTTCGCGAAGCGTGCCCGCGGGCCTTCATCAGCCCGCCCATCCGCCCTGCATGCCGGTCTCGGCCACGCTCGCGGCGAACGAGGCCCTGGCCGCCCGGCGCAGCCGGGGGGAACCGGTGCTGCCGCTGGCGTTCGGCGAGGCGGGGCTCCCTGCGCATCCGATGCTGCAGGAGGCGCTGGCCGCTGCCGCCGCGAGCAAC
>JASHQP010000089.1 GCA_030039095.1 Streptosporangiaceae bacterium | reverse complement strand
CCCACGTCGGCGCCATCGGCCGCTGCCCGCAGCACCCGGCGCGCGAACGCGGGGTGCAGGAACGGCAGGTCGGTGGAGCATACGAAGGCGATCCCGGCCTGGCCTGCCACGGCGGCCAGGCCCGCGGCCAGCCCCTGAACAGGGCCGAGGCCCTCGCGCGGGTCGTCGACGACCTCGATGGCCGCCGGCATCCCGGGCAGGGACTGCCCCGGGGCCCGGACCACCACAACCGGCCCGTCGGCCACCCGCGCCAGAATGCCGACGGTCCGGCGCAGCAGCGTCGAGCCGTGCCACTCCAGGGCCGCCTTGGGCGTGCCCATGCGGGATGACCGGCCGCCGGCCAGCACGATACCGGCGGTGTCCGACATGCTTCCATCCTACGTTCCGGCCCGGCGCCGGCGGCTGCCCAAGGCGGGACGGGAGATCACTCCCCTGGCCCGGCCATCGGATCGCAGTGCCCGGGGCACGGCATCAACCAGCCGCTGCGTCCAGCAGGCCGCGGCGGCTCCGGATCGCACGGTCGGCTTTGCTGAACAGGGTGTCCACGACGATGCCGATGACCAGGATGACGATCATGAGCGACGACACGCTGGTGAAGTCCAGGTTCTGCTGGTCCACGCTGAGCGCCTGGCCGATCGAGAACTGGCCGACGATCTGGACCACGATCTCGCCCGCCATCAGGCTGCGCCAGGCGAACGCCCAGCCCTGCTTCATCCCGGCCACGTACGCGGGCAGCGACGCGGGCAGCACCAGGTACCGGTAGAGGGCGAAGCCGCGCAGGCCCATGGTCCGGCCAGCGCGCAGCAGCAGCGGCGGCGTGTAGTCCACGCCGGTGATCAGGCCGTTGGCTATCGACGGCGCGGCACCGAGGATGACCACGAAGAGGATCGCCTGGTAGCTCTCGCCGAAGATGACGATCGCGAACGGCACCCAGACGACCGACGGCATCGTCGTCAGGCCGGTGACGATCGAGCCTACGGCCGCGCGCAGCGGCGGGATGCGCGCCACCAGCAGCCCAAGGACCGAGCCGATGACCAGCGCCACCGCGTAGCCGACGACCGCGGACTGCAGCGTGTCCCCGATGATGCCCCAGAGCTGGCCGCCCGCCAGCTGGCTCCCCAGGTTCGAGAGCACCGGGGCGGGCCCCTTGAGCACGTAGTGCTTCCAGCCGCTGAGCGCCACCAGTTCCCAGATCGCCAGCACCAGGACGATCGCCAGCAGCTTCGGCCACGCCGCGGCCCAGACCTTGCGGGCAAACCTTCCGGATTCCGCGCCCTGCCGCTCCGACTGCAGCTCGAGCCGGTCCAGTCCTTGCAGCGCCTGGTCAGTTGCCATGCCGCCCCATCTCCTCGCGCAGGCGTTCGGTGATGGTGCTGGCCAGGGTCGCGTTTGCCGGGGTGTTGATCCCGCGCAGCGCGTCGTCGGGCACCAGGTACTCGTCGATGACCCGGCCCGGGCGGCTGCTCAGCACGACGACCCGGTTGCCGAGCCGGACCGCCTCGCGGACGTTATGGGTCACGAACAAGACAGTGAGGGTCTGCTCGGCGCAGATCCGGTCCAGCTCGTCGTGCAGCAGGTCGCGGGTCATCGCGTCGAGCGCGCCGAACGGCTCGTCCATCAGCAGCACGTCGGCGTCCTGAGCCAGCGCCCTGGCCAGCGCGACACGCTGGCGCATGCCTCCGGACAGCTCGTGTGGCCGCTTGCCGCCGAACCCATCGAGTCGCACCAGCTTCAGCAGCTCGGCGGTGCGTTGCTGCCGGCCGGCCCTGGGCACCTTCCTGGCCCGCAGGGCGAGCTCGACGTTGGCCCCCGCCGTCAGCCAGGGCAGCAGCCCCGGCTCCTGGAACATCATCGCCACCCGCCCGCCGACGGCCACCCGGCCGGACGTGGCCGAGTCCAGCCCGGCGACGAGGGACAGCAGCGTGCTCTTCCCGCAGCCGGACGCGCCGATCAGGCACACAAACTCGCCCTGGTCCACCGTGAGCGACACCTGGTCCAGGGCGAGGACGCTGCGTGGCCCCGTCCCGTAGCGCTTGGAGACGGCGGTCAGCGTGACCGCCGCCTGGCCCCCGGACGATCCCCCCGGCGGGGCGCTCGTGCCGCCAACGGCAGCCGCCCCCGGGGCGATCCCCGGGGGCGCTGCCTGGCGGTTACTGATGCTCAAGAACTCACCTGTTGCTGGCCGTCGGCGGCCAGCAGCTTGTTGAGCGGCCCAAGGTCGTAGATCGCGTTCAGGTCTGACACGGGCTTGAGCAGGCCGAGCGAGACCGCGTGCTGCGCGTCGGTGACAAGCGACGAGGGGACCGGGTTGTTCGTGAATGTGACCTGCGCGAACGACGCGGACAGGATGCTCGTCTTGAGCGACTTGCCGCTGACCGCGGCGAGTTCGGCGTTGGCCGCGGTCTCCGCGGCCGGCTTGTCGCTGTTGATGAAGTTGTTCGCCTGGATCTGGCCCTCGAGCAGCCCCGTAATCACCGTCGGATGCGCCGAGATGAACGACTGGGTGGCCACCAGGTTGGTGGTGACGAACTGGCCGTTCGGCCACAGGCTGGCCTCGTTGACCAGCACATGGCCCCCGTCGGCCAGCATCTCGGCGTCATAGGGAGCCGGCTCCCAGCCCCCCGCGATCGATCCCGACTGGAACGCGAGCACCGCATCCGAGTTCGGCGTGATCGGCGTGATCGGCACGTCACCGCCCCCAGTCGGGGAGGTGGTCAGGCCTTGCTTCTTGAGCCAGTACCGCAGCGATACGTCCTGAGTATTGCCGACCGACGGCGATGTCAGCTTCTGGCCCTTGAGCTGAGATGCGGTGGTGATGCCCTTCTTCACCACCAGCTCGGCGCCACCGGACGCTGCGCCGGCAATCACCCGGATCAGCTTGCCACTGGACTTCTGCCAGGTCGAGATCGTCGGGTTGGGGCCCACGTAAGCGGCGTCGAGCTGACCGGCCAGCAGGGCGGTGGCCTCCTCGGTGCCGGTGCTGAACGGGTACAGCTTCAGCGTGACGTTCTTCCCGAGGTCCTTGGTGAAGTAGCCCTCCTTGATCCCGACCAGCGCGGTGGAGTGGGTGATGTTCTCGAGGAACCCGAGCCTGAGGGTGACCGGTGCCGAGGATCCCGAGTTCGCCGAGGCCGGCGCGCTGGAGCTGGAAGAACTGCACCCAGCGGCAGCCAGCAGGAGCGCAGCGCCAGCCCCCGCGGCGATAAGCGTTCTTCTCATCGTCCGCCTGTTCTCTTCGTTCTTTTCGATCAATATTATCGGCTTAGTAGGCAACCTTTTATACCACAGACGCCTTGTGGACGCACTCGCGTCATCTTCTGGACGCGTTCACGCGGCCCTTGGGTGTACTCGTGGTGTTTTGCCGCCCGCCGGTCGTGTCAGCTGCCGGAGTCGCCCGAGTCCTCGGGGTCCATTCCGGCGACGGACGGGAAGCGCTGCAGGCACTGCTGGAGCTGCGCCAGGTTGGCGTCGGTGGCGTTGTTCGTCTGGTAGGCGACCGCGCCGTTCATCGTGATGATGTTCTTCTTGCGCGGCAGCGCCTCGGGCACCACGTTCGGGATGTGGGAGCACGCCTTGCGAACCTGGAGCATGGTGGCGACCGACACGTTCGGCTGGAAGTCCACCGTCACCCACTGCTGGCCCAGCGCGGCGTCGAACTTCGAGCATCCGGTCAGCCCGGCGGCCAGGAAAGCCGTGGCGGCCACCACTCCCGTGGCAGCCAGAACGCGGCGGAGGGCCCGGCTAGACTCTGGCACGCCAGTCAGCTTAGTGCGCCCCGGGATACCGCTGTCTTCCGGCCGGGCACGTCGGCGTCCACCGACAGTGGAGGGATCATGGCCGGGCTCATCGAGGACTATGCGCTCATCGGGGACATGCACACCGCTGCTCTGGTGAGCCGCGACGGCTCGATCGACTGGCTGTGTGTTCCCCGGTTCGACTCGGCCGCCTGCCTGGCCGCCCTGCTCGGCGACGCGAGCAACGGCCAGTGGCGGCTCAGCCCGACGGCGGCGGAAGGCCCGCAGGAGCGGCGCGGCCAGGTTACCCGGCGGTATCAGGACGCCACGCTGATCCTGGAGACCGAGTGGCAGACCGTCGGCGGCACCGTGCGCGTCATCGACTTCATGCCGCCGCGCGACGACGAGCCGCCGGTCCTGATCCGGATCGTGGAGGGTGTGGCGGGCGCGGTCGAGATGGAGTGCGTGTGGCGGCTCCGGTTCGGCTATGGCAAGGTTCTGCCCTGGGTGCGCCGCATCGATCACGCGATCGTGGCGGTGGCCGGGCCCGATTCCGTCTGGCTGCGCACGCCGGTGAAGCTGATCGGCCACGATCTGGCGCACGAGGCGAGCTTCACGGTGCGGGCCGGCGAGCGGGTCCCGTTCGTGTTCTCCTGGACGCCGTCGCACCGAGGAGCACCTCCCGAAGTCGACGCCTTCGAGGCGCTGGACGCCACCAGGACGTTCTGGTCCGACTGGGCGGCCAGGTGCACCTACCGGGGGCGGTACACCGATGCCGTGGTCCGGTCGCTGATCACGCTCAAGGCGCTCACCTACGCGCCGACCGGCGGGATCGTCGCGGCGCCGACGACGTCGCTGCCGGAGGACCTCGGCGGCGTGCGGAACTGGGACTACCGGTACTGCTGGCTGCGTGACGCAACGATCACCCTGGAGGCGCTGCTGCGCACGGGGTACACCGGCGAGGCGTCGGCATGGCGGGAGTGGCTCGGGCGCACGATCGCCGGGGATCCGCGGGACGTCCAGATCATGTACGGCGTGGCCGGCGAGCGCAGGCTCGAGGAGTGGCAGGCCGACTGGCTTCCCGGGTATGAGAACTCGGCGCCGGTGCGCATCGGCAACGCCGCCGTCAGCCAGCTGCAGCTCGACGTGTACGGCGAGGTGATCGACGCGATCACGCTCGGCAGCCAGGCCGGGCTGTCCTTTGACGGCCACACCTGGAGCCTGGTGCGGGCCCTGCTCCGGTTCCTGGAGAAGAACTGGGATCAGCCCGACGAGGGCATCTGGGAGGTCCGCGGGCCCCGGCGGAACTTCGTGCATTCCAAGGTGATGGCGTGGGTCGCCTTCGACCGGGCGGTCAAAGTCGCCGAGCTGGGCAGGCCGGGCGCCGAGGCCCGGTGGCGCCAGATCCGTGACCAGATCCACGCGGAGGTGTGCGACAAGGGCTACGACCCCGAGCGCGGCACGTTCACCCAGTACTACGGCAGCACCGAACTGGACGCGGCTGTGCTGCTGATCCCCGAGGTGGGGTTCCTGCCGCCGGACGACCCGCGCGTGGTGTCCACCGTGGAGACCATCCACAAGGAACTCACCAGCGGCGGCCTGGTGCTCAGGTACACCCAGCCGACCGCGCAGGACAACAACGTCGATGGCCTCACCGGCTCCGAGGGAGCGTTCCTGGCCTGCAGCTTCTGGCTCGTCAACGCGCTGCACATGATCGGCCGGGATGAGGATGCGCTGGAGCTGTTCGAGCGGCTGCTGGCCATGCGCAACGACGTCGGCCTGCTCAGCGAGGAATACGACCCGCGTTACAACCGGCAGGTCGGCAACTTCCCGCAGGCGTTCAGTCACATGCCGCTGATCCAGTCGGCCCTCAATCTGGAGCAGCACGCCCGTCACCACAACCGCCGCGCGGCTGCCCCTACATCGCAGGGCGGTTGATGCCACACTTGTGGCTTAGTTATGGCACCACGTCCCCACATCCTGGTCGTCAACGGCCGCAAGGTCCGCCAGCCGGTCTTCGTCATCGGCGCCCCGCACTCGGGGGCGGATCTTCTGGCGCGCGCGCTCAAGCACTCCACTGGTTTCCACGTCACGGTGGGCCAGCGCAGCGTGATGAGCGTGGTCTACGCGTTCGCGCGCAGCCCGTCCATCCAGCGCGGTCGCGGTGAGGCAGCGGCGACCGTGCTGCGCGACGCGTTCGCGCAGGCCTGGCAGCTCACCCCGCACGGCTGCATGGCCTGCTCCCAGGCCTGCCGGGACGCGGGCGAGCGCAACGGCTCCGGAACCTGCATCGCCGAGCGTGACATCCGCAGGTACGGTGACGCGAGCCCGGACCTCATGTACTGCGCCGAAGGGCTCGTCGACGCGTTTCCCGACGCGCGGATCGTCCAGATCGTCAGGGACGGCAGGGACGTGGTGGCCGCCATGCTCGCCGACACCGAGTCCCTGGCGTGGTTCAAGCCCGGCGTGGCCAACGTGGACAGCGAGTTCCCGAACCCGTTCTTCGGCATAGAGACCGCGTCCGACCTGGCGGCGTGGCCGAGTCTGTCGCTCGCGGGCAAGTGCGCGATGCGCTGGCGCGGGTCGGTCAGGACGATGGCCCGGCTGCGCAGCAGCATGCGGGCGGAGCAGCTGACCACGCTCCGCTACGAGCAGCTGGTCCGGCAGCCCGCCGCCGCGACGCGGGCCGTGTCCGGGTTCATCGACGCCGATCTGGCCGCGATCTCGGCCCGGTCGCGCCGCGCGGACCCAGCGGCCGTCCAGGCGGGTGGGTGGCGTCGTGCGCTGACCCCGCAGCAGGTCACGGACGTCGAGCAGGTGGCAGGCATCGACCTGCGAAGGGTCGGCTACGGCGCCTGATCCTCGCCGGCCGGGCGGTCGCCCCAGGTTTTCGCCTCGCCCTCAGGCAGCGGAACCGTGAAGGCGTTCAGCAGGAACGACACGAGCGTGTAATAGCCGCACAGCGAGACGAGCTCCACGACGCCGTCGTACCCGAGCAGCCGCTGGGCCGCGGCGAAGGCATGGCCGTCGAGGTGGCCGTCGGCGGTGAGCTGCCGTGCCACCGTGTAGACCACCCGCTCGTCATCGGCCTCGAACGGCGGATCGGCTCCGCGGGCGATGGCGTCCACCACCCCGGCCGGCACGCCATGCTCCCGGGCCATGCGGGCGTGCGCCCACCACTCGAACTCGGCCTTCCACCGGGCGCCCACGGTGATGATCGCGACCTCGCTCAGCCTGCGCTCGATCGAGGTCTCGAACCGCAGCACCCGCCCGAGGGAGCTCAGGCGCCGGCCGACGCCCGGGGCGTGGACGAACGCGTTGAACGGGCCGATCAGGCCACCCTGGGGGCCGACCAGGTCGCCGCCGCGCGAGCCGACGACGCCGTCCCACACCGACCGGCCATCGGCGTCGAGGTCCTCATAGCGGAGGGGGGGAAGCCGGCTGTCCACAGCAGCACAATAGTGCCCGGCCGGCGGCTTGGATCTTGGCCAGCGAGGCCAGGGTCCCGGTGGGCGCTGATCAGGCCAGCGCGGCGGGCTCCTGGCTGGCGAACTGGGTGCGGTACAGCTCGGCGTACAGGCCGCCGGCGGCCAGCAGTTCCTCGTGCGTACCGCGCTGGCGGATCTGGCCATCGTCGATGACGAGGATCTGGTCGGCGCCGGAGATCGTGGAGAGCCGGTGGGCGATGACCAGTGAGGTGCGGCCGGACAGCGCGCTCTTCAGCGCCCGCTGCACGGCGGCCTCTGACTCCGAATCCAGGTGAGCAGTGGCCTCGTCGAGCACCACCACGGCCGGCGCCTTCAGCAGGAGCCTGGCCAGGGCAACACGCTGCTTCTCCCCGCCGGACAGCCGGTAGCCCCGGTCGCCCACGACCGTGTCCAGGCCGTCGGGCAGCACCGAGATCAGATCCCAGATCTGGGCCGCCCGGCAGGCGTCGGCAAGCTCCTGCTCCGTCGCCCCGGGCCGGGCGTAGGCCAGGTTGGCCCGGATCGTGTCGTGGAACAGGTGCGCATCCTGGGTGACCACGCCGACCACGTCGTGCAGCGAGTCCTGGGTGACGTCCCTGATGTCGTGCCCGCCGATGCACACGCTGCCCTCGTCGGGGTCATACAGCCGTGACACCAGGCTGGTGATCGTCGTCTTGCCGGCGCCGGACGGCCCGACGAGGGCCGTGAGCTGCTTGGCCGGGGCGGTGAAGCTCACGTCGTGCAGCACGCCGAGGCCCGCGTCGGCGCGTTCTGGCTGCGGCAGCGCGATGGACTCCAGTGACGCCAGCGAGACCTCGGACGGGGACGGGTAGCGGAACGAGACGTGGTCGAAGACGATGTCCGCGGGCGGCCCGGCGGAACCCGGTCCGTTTGCCTGACCGGCCACCACCAGCGGGACAGCGCCCGGCTTGTCCTCGATGAGCGGCTTCAGATCCAGCACCTCGAACACCCGGTCGAAGCTGACCAGCGCGGTCATCACGTTGATCTGAACGTTGGAGAGCGAGGTGATCGGCCCGTAGAGCCGCTGCAGCAGGCCCGCCATCGCAACCAGCGCTCCGACCTGGAACGCGCCGTCGATGACCAGCTTGCCGCCGATCCCGTAGACGACGGCGGTGGCCAGCGAGGCGAGCAGGCTGAGCGCGATGAACAGCGAGCTGCCGTAAACGGCCTGCACCACGCCGATGTCCCTGACCTTTGCGGCCCGGCCCGCGAACACCTGGCTCTCGGCATTGGGCCTGCCGAACAGCTTGACCAGCATCGCCCCGGCGACGTTGAAGCGCTCGGTCATCGTCGAGCCCATCGCGGCGTCGAGCTGCATGCCCTCCCTGGTCAGCCGCTGCAGCCTGCGCCCGACCAGCCGGGCCGGGATCAGGAACATCGGGATCAGCACCAGCGCGATGACCGTGACCAGCCAGGAGTAGTAGAACATCGCGATCAGCACGAGGATCAGCTGCAGCACGCTGGACACGACCGAGGACAGCGTCGAGGTGAGCGCCTGCTGGGCCCCGATCACATCGCTGTTCAGCCTGCTGACCAGCGAGCCGGTCTGCGCCCTGGTGAAGAACGCGATCGGCTGCCGCTGCACGTGACCGAATACCTGAGTGCGCAGGTCGTAAATCAGCCCCTCGCCGACCCGGGAGGTGAAGTACCGCTGGACGAGCGTGAGGAACGCGTCGAACACCGCGAGCCCGACCACGACGCCGGCCAGCCCGAGCACCACATCGGTGCGCTTGGGCAGGATGCCCTTGTCGATGATCACGCCGAGCAGCACCGGGTACGACACCGTGACCACGGCGTCCAGCGCGGCAGCGACGATGAAGATGGCCAGATCCAGCCGGTACGGGCGCGCGTACCCGGCGATCCGGCGGACCGTGCCCGGCTTCAGCCGCTGCTTGGTCACCGACGGGTCGCGGGAGAACCCGCGCATCGCTTGCCACTGGCTGGCATACACGAGGCGAAAAACCCCCTGGTCGTCCTGGATCTTCCCGCGTCAGCTGAGGGCGAACTCACCCCCCGCGAACCCCCCAAAGTCAAGACCAGCCGATTGCTGGGGTTAGAGCAAAAGCCAAGAACTACGAGCGCGCCAGGCGCGCTCGCAGAAGCGCGGCTTGCGCCGCGCGCTCCGCCGCCGCCTGCTGCTCGAGCGTGTTCGCTGCGGCCTGAAGCAGCAGCCGCTTGGTCGCCCGGGCGGTTTCGGCGTCGATCGCCAGCAGTGCCGCGGTCAGATCCGCCACCGCACCGTCCAGCTCGGTCGCCGGGACCACGAGTTCGGCAAGGCCCAGCGTGCCGGCTTCGGCGGCCGACAGCGTGCGCGCGGTGAGGCACAGCTCGAGCGCCCGCGGCAGCCCGACGGTGTCGACGAGCGGCTTGGTCCCGGTGAGGTCGGGAACGAGCCCGAGGGCCGGCTCCTTCATGCACAGCTTCGCGTCGTCGGCCAGGATGCGCAGGTCACAGGACAGGGCCAGCTGGAAGCCCGCGCCGATCGCGTGTCCCTGTACCGCGGCAATCGAGACGATTCCTGGATCGCGCAGCCACAGGTAGCCCTCCTGGCAGCTGGCAACCCATGACTCGAAGCCTGGGTCGGCGGCACTGGGCGGCGGGTCCTCGCCCGCAACGCCCTCCCCCGAGAACATGCGCAGGTCGATTCCTGAGCAGAAGGACGGCCCGGCACCGCGGACCACGACCACGCGGACTTCGGATGGCAGGTCGGCCCCGATCGCCGCGAGGCCGTGCCATACCTGCGGGGTCATGGCGTTGCGGCGCTCGGGCCTGCTCAGCGTGACCGTGGCGACGGCGTCGGCGATGTCAAGGTGCAGCCCACTCGCCGCAGGGCCGACCGGGGTTACCGCCACGGCGTGCTCCGGGTACGCCCGGCGCGACGCCGACGATCTGGGCGCGGCGGAGAGGAAGACACGCCGACGGCCGCCGTGGCCCGAGGAAATGACAGCGGGGATACAGCGATGCGCTTGTTCAGCGCTTGGCCTTCCCCCGGGTGGCGCCGCCGCGGCCGCGCAGGGGTACTCCGGTCTCGGTCAGGATCCGGTGCACGAAGCCATAGGACCTGCCGGTCGAGCCGGCCAGCGAGCGAATGCTCTCACCGGCGTTGTATCTCTTCTTCAGATCAGCCGCCAGCTTTGTGCGGTCGGCACCGGTCACCCGGGTGCCTTTCTTGAGCGTCTCGGTCACGGGTACCTCCCGGTGAACTGAAGTGACCGCTGCGTTACCGTCTCCCGCCATGATCACGCAAGAACTCGTGATCGGCTACCCACACGCGCTCAAAAGATCGCGTCTTTTTGAGCGTCGGCAAGACCGGTCCTGGCGTCCGCCGGGGTTGCTTCAGGCCAGCGCCACAAGGTCGGTGAACTCCTCGCTCCACGCATCCTCGACCCCGTCCGGGAGCAGCACGACCCGTTCGGGGGCCAGCGCTTCCACGGCGCCCTCGTCGTGGGTGACCAGAACGATGGCTCCGGCGAACCGGCGCAGCGCGGACAGGATTTCCGCCCGGCTCCCCGGATCCAGGTTGTTGGTCGGCTCATCGAGCAGCAGCACGTTCGCGCCGGACACGACCAGCAGCGCGAGCGCGAGCCTGGTCTTCTCGCCACCGGACAGCACGCGGGTGGGCTTGCCCGCCTCGTCGCCGGAAAACAGGAACGATCCGAGGACCTTGCGCTGCTCGGCCTCGGTGAGGTCCGGGGCTGCCGACCGCATGTTCTCGAGCACGGTCCGGTCGGGGTCCAGGGTGTCGTGCTCCTGCGCGTAATACCCGAGGCGCAGGCCATGCCCGGGTGTGACCTCACCGGAGTCCGGCTGCTCGAGCCCGGCCAGCAGCCGGAGCAGCGTGGTCTTGCCCGCGCCGTTGAGGCCGAGGACGACGACCCGCGCGCCGCGGTCAACCGCGACGTCGACGCCGTTGAACACCTCGGTCGAGCCGTACGACTTGGTCAGGCCCTCGGCCGCCAGCGGGGTTCGCCCGCAGTGCACGGGAACCGGGAACCTGATCCGGGCCACCCGGTCCGGGGCGCGGTCCGCGCTGACGTTCGCGAGCAGCCGTTCCGCACGGCGCTGCATGCTATGCGCCGCCCGCGCCTTCGTGGCCTTGGCGCGCATCTTGTCGGCTTGCGACTGCAGCGCGGTCGCCTGGCGCTGCGCGTTCACGCGCTCTCTCCTGCGGCGCCGTGCGTCGGTCTCCCGCTGCTCCAGGTAGCCCTTCCAGCCCAGGTTGTAGATGTCGAGAACCTGGCGGTCGGCGTCGAGGTAGAACACCTTGTTGACGACGGCCTCGAGCAGCGTGGTGTCGTGGCTGATCACCACCAGCCCGCCGCGGAAGGCCCGAAGGTGATCCCGCAGCCAGGACACCGAGTCCGCGTCGAGGTGGTTCGTGGGCTCGTCGAGCAGCAGGGTGTCAGAGCTGCCGAACAGGATCCGGGCCAGCTCTATGCGGCGGCGCTGGCCGCCGGACAGGGTTCGCAGTTGCTGCCTGAGCACCTGCGGCAGCAGCCCGAGGCTCGACGCGAGCGACGCCGCCTCGGACTCGGCGGCGTACCCGCCCAGAACCGTGAGCCGCTCCTCGAGCTGCCCGTACCGGCGCACCGCTGCGTCGCGCCGCGCCGGATCGGAGTCGGCCATGCCGACCTCCGCCTCGCGCAGGCCCGCCAGCAGCGCGTCCAGGCCCCGGGCCGACAGCACCCGGTCGACCGCCAGGCCTGCAAGGTCGCCGACCATCGTGTCCTGCGGCAGGTACCCGACGGATCCGCTGCTGCGGACCGTGCCAGCGGCCGGGGCAGACTCGCCCGCGAGCACCCGTGCCAGCGTGGTCTTGCCCGCGCCGTTCCGTCCAACGAGGCCTATCTTGTCCCCGGCCGCCACCTGAAACGTGGCGTCCGCGAGCAGCAGCTGCGCACCGGCGCGCAGCTCGACATCGCTAACGCTGATCATGTAGAAATCGCTCCATAATAGTACATAACGGGCACCGGAGCCCGTGGCTCATCGGGACCACGGGCGGGCCGTCACGACAGGAGCGGTTGCATGCGGCCAGACTACCCGAGGCCATGCCACCCGGGGCAAAGGCATTTCGCGCGCCGGGCACGGCCCCAGCAGGCAGGCGTGTGCTGGATGCGGGCCGTTCTCACGCGACGGGCGGCGGCGGTCCGGTCAGCCGGATGCGTATCGCGCGGAACTGGCGGGGGGTGCCGCGGAGCACGGCGAGCCTCGGATCGGGCACGGTGAGGAAGCGGTCCACGGCGAGCTCGAGGTAGGGCCGCAGCCGCGGGTCGTCGCGCAGCCCGGCGATCGCCCGCCGGTCCCCGCCGAGCACCACGGCACCGAGCTTGCCCGCGTAGGGGCCGAACACGGCCGCCGCGGTGTCGGCCGCCGCTCCCAGTGCCTCGCTTGCCTGCTTTTCCCGTCGCCGGGCGAAGCGGTGCTGTGATGTCCCGCCGGCCGCGCTGCGTCCGTGCACCAGCCGTGAGCCCACCTTGGAGGCGGCCAGGCGTGCGTCCGGGCCGGTGAAGACGCCGGCGGCGTAGCCGCCGAGCCGGACCAGGAGAACCCCGACCGTCCGCGGGGCACACGCGTGCGCGCTGATCCGCCCGGCGCTGCCGGCGACGTCGCCGTCAGCTTCGTCTGCGCTCCGCAGGAGCGGCGGGAACGGCACGTGGCACTCTGCCGCCGCGCCGTCCTTGGCGCGGAACGTGACCACCGCCGGCTCTGGCGTGATGACGACGTCGCCGTGCTGCTGGGCGAACGAGTCCAGCCAGCCAGCGAGGCGCTCCGGACTCACCTCGATCCATCGCGCACCGTCACCTGTGCCGTTTGACACTACTCAACGCCTCCAAACGCCTACCATCCGTGATACGCCTTCGGGGGGACCCAGATCATGATTGCTGCCGATCACAGCGGCGCCGGCCACGCGGGCGAGCACGCTGAGGACGCGATGGAACGAGCGCTGGCCGAGGCTGCCAGGGACTCTAGCAAGCTCGGGGACCTGCTCGACGAGCTTAGCCGGGGCAGGCTCTGGCTGCCGCTGCCCGAGGACGGGCGGCCGGTGACGGATGGAACGGCCGTGCGCCTGCCCACGGTGAAATACCTGGGCGCGGATTTCGTGCCCGGGTTCACCTCCGCCGCCCGGCTGCGCGGGACCGTGCCGCGGCCCAGGGCGCCGCGGCCGGCTGCGCCGGGCGCGGTACCCGGGATACCTGGAATACCGGGGGTGCACGCCCTGCCGCCGGTCAAGCCGCACATCGTCGTCCCGGTCGCTGCGCTCGCCCGGCTCCTGCCCTCCGATGTCGGGATCGCGCTCAACCCCAGCGCGGGCGAGAGCGTGCCGGTCTACCCCGAAGGCGTCGCGTACCTGGCCTCGGCGCCGGGCCTGGAACCGCGCGGCCGGATCAGCGTGGGGCCGCTGCCTGTTCAGCCGGACGCCCTGCTCGGCGGCATCCGCTCGGGCCTGGCAGGGGTGCCGGAAGCCAGCCGGGCAGCGGCGGCGTGGCTGGCTGTCGAGTTCTCGGGATCCGGACTCGTGATCTCGGTGACGCTCGACGACCCCGGCGACGGCGAGGTCAAGGACGCCGTCGTCCGGGTCGTCGAGCGGGCCGTCCTGGCGGCACCCGCCGAGTCGCAGTTCCCGATCGACGTCACGTTTCCCGGGGAGTACCGGAGCGACGAGGATGGCGTGCCGGACCCGGTCGACGAGTGGGTATCCGCCTTCGCGACCCCGTTCTACCGGAGGGACTGACCCCGGGCCGCGCGGTTCAGCCCGCTGATCACGCCTCGCAGCGACGCGTCCACGATCGACTCGCTGACGCCGACGCCCCAGAGCACCCGGTCCCCGACGGCGATCTCGAGGTAGGCGGCGGCCTCGGCGTCCCGCCCGGCGGTCAGCGCGTGCTCGGAGTAGTCGAGCACCCGGACTGTGCTTCCACCCCTCACGCCCTCCCCGAGCCCCAGGTCGGTGCCCGACAGCGCGTCGCAGAACGCGGCGATCGGGCCGTTGCCGGTGCCGGTAAGGACGTGCTCGCGCCCGAACGCGCGGACCGTCGTGGTGATCTGCTCCACACCGTCCTGGCTGACCGAGCCGAACTTGACCAGCTCGAACTTGCCCGGGCTCAGGTACTCGCCGGAGAAGATCTGCCACATCAGCGCCGCGTCGACCTCGCCGCCCTCGTCCTCGGTGTGGCGCTGGATGACGTGGCTGAACTCGATCTGCAGGCGGCGCGGCAGATCGAGGTGGTGGTCGGTCTTCATGATGTAGGCGACGCCGCCCTTGCCCGACTGCGAGTTGACCCGGATGACCGCCTCGTAGGACCTGCCGACGTCCTTGGGGTCGATCGGCAGGTAGGGCATGTCCCACGGCAACTCGCTCACCGGCTTGCCTGCCTCGGCGGCCTGCCGCTCCAGGTCGTCGAAGCCCTTCTTGATCGCATCCTGGTGCGACCCGGAGAACGACGTGTACACCAGGTCGCCCGCGTACGGGTGCCGCTCGTGGACGTCGATGCGGGTGCAGTACTCGGCGGTGCGGCGGATCTCGTCGATGTCGCTGAAGTCGATCATCGGGTCGATGCCCTGGCTGTACAGGTTGAGGCCGAGCGTGACCAGGTCCACGTTCCCCGAGCGCTCCCCGTTGCCGAACAGGCAGCCTTCTACGCGCTGCGCGCCGGCCAGAACGGCGAACTCGGCGTCGGCGGTCGCGGTGCCGCGGTCGTTGTGGGTGTGCACCGAGAGCGCGATATGCTCGCGCCGGGTCAGGTTGCGGCTCATCCACTCGATCTGGTCGGCGTATACGTTCGGCGTGGACCGCTCCACCGTGCAGGGCAGGTTGAGCACGATCTCCCGCTCTGGTTCGGGCTGCCAGACGTCCATGACCGCCTCGCAGATCTCGAGCGCGAAGTCGAGTTCGGTGTCCATGAAGATCTCGGGCGAGTATTCGTAGCCGAAGTCGGTGCCGTGCAGATAGCTCTCAGCGAACTTCATCACCGCGCGGGTGCCCTCGACGGCCACGGCCCGGCACTCGGCGCGTCCGTCACCGTCCCAGCCGAACACGACCCGGCGGAAGATCGGCGCCGCGGCGTTGTACAGGTGCACGGTGGCAAGGCGCGCACCGGCCAGCGACTGCACGGTCCGCTCGATCAGCTCCTCGCGGGCCTGGGTCAGCACCGAGATGCGGACGTCGTCGGGCACCGAGCCGCTCTCGATCAGGCCGCGGATGAAGTCGAAATCCGTCTGGCTCGCCGCCGGAAAACCTACCTCGATCTCCTTGTAGCCCATGCGTACCAGGAGGTCGAACATGGCCTGCTTGCGGGCCGGGTTCATCGGGTCGATGAGGGCCTGGTTGCCGTCCCGCAGGTCGGTCGACAGCCACCGCGGCGCGGCGGTGATCGAGCGCGTCGGCCACTGCCGGTCCGGCAGGTCGACCGCGGGGAACGGGCGGTAGCGATAGCACGGCATGCCGGACGGGCGCTGGTTGTTGGGATTGCTCATGACGTTGCTGCTCCTGAGGGGAAGACCGGGCCGGATTCGGTCGGCGCAGCAGAACGACCCGCGGCGAGGGGCCGACCGGGCTGGTTACCGGGCCTCGCCGCGGCCGCGAAGAAGCAGCACGCCAGTCATGACTCGTCCAGGCTAGCGGATAGCGGCGCTGCTCGTGACGCCAGCCCCGGGTTCAGCATCTTCGGGGTTCCGCGACGCGGAATACGGCTGGCTGCGACCAGCGATGCGGCCGTAACGTCGCCAGCAGTGGGGATGACCCGAGCGGGGGCGCCCCACGCCTCATGAAGCAGCGCCCGAGGAGACCGGCATGTTCGACAGCGTTATCGATCCCACGCTCGGCCCGGTCCGGGATGGGGACCATGCACCCACCGTGCTCGCTGACCGTCCGGAAAGCCTTGCCGGCCTGAGGCTGGGGCTTCTGGCCAACATCAAGCACAACGCCGAGCCGTTCCTGGCCGAGGTTGGTCACGTGCTGGTGGAACAGCACGGCGTGGCCGAGGTCCTGGCCAGGAAGAAGCCCGACATCACCAGCACGGCGCCGGAGGAGATCCTGGATGATCTTCGCGCCGGATGCGACGTCGTGGTCGTCGGGGTCGGTGACTGCGGGTCCTGCAGCGCATCAGCGGTGGCAGACGGGATCATCCTGGAGCAGTCTGGCCTCCCCGCCGTCGTCGTCTGCACCGATGCGTTCACGGCCAGCGCGGACGCCATGGCGGGCCTGCGCGGCAGTCCGGGCTATCAGTACCTCACGATCCCGCACCCGATGGCCAATCTGACCCCGGATGGCGTGCGGGACCGGGCCGCGGCGGCGGTTCCCGGGATCGTCGGAATGCTGACCCGGCGCGCGATGGCTGCGACCTCGTGACGGCGCCTTCCGCCGGCCCGGCCGAGAAGGCCACCGATCCGGTGGAGCAGGCCGGAGCCGTGATCGAGTACTGCTACGACCAGGGCTGGACCGACGGGCTCCCTGTTGTCCCCGCCACCCAGTCCCGCGTTGACGAGTTCCTGGCCACGACCGTGCGCGGGCCCGACGACATTATCGGGTCCGCGCCGCACCTGGGCCGCAGCATTTCCGTGGCCCAGGCGGCCGCGAACGCGGTCATGGCCGGCTGCCGGCCCGAGTACTTCCCGGTGGTGCTGGCCGCGTGGGAGGCCGTGAACCTCGAGCGGTCCGTCCGCGGCGCCTGGCAGTCCACGAGCGGGCCGGCCCCGCTCATCGTGGTCAACGGCCCCGTGCGGTCGCGTCTGGGGATCAACTGCGAGGGCGGCGTGTTCGGCCCTGGCTTCCGTGCGAACGCGACGATCGCCCGCGCCATCGGGCTGATCGTGCGCAACGGCTACGGGATCCGCCCGCACGAACTGGAGCAGGCGACTCAGGGCCTGCCCGGGCGGTGGTCGGTATGCCTGGGCGAGAACGAGGAGCTATCCCCGTGGGATCCTCTCAGCGTGGTCGGCGGCCTGCGCCGGGGCCGCGACGCGGTGTCCGCCGTCCTGATCAGGACCTGCGAGTACGTGGACAACCGGGGAACCGACAGCCCCGAAGCCGTGCTCGCCGACTTTGCGGACACGCTGGCCCGGCTCGGCGCCTTTGTGGGCGGCGGGCATTCCAGCGGGGGGCTCGTCCTGGGTCCCGAGCACGCGCAGTTGCTCGGGCGGTACGGGTACAGCCGAGCCGACGTGCAGCAATGGCTGTACGACCACGCGGTGCGCGACCGTGCCGACCTGGTCGCCGCGGGTAAGGGTGAGGTGGGTAAGGGTGAGGCGGGTAAGGGTGAGGCGGGTAAGGGTGAGGCGGGCGAGGGCGGGGCGGGCGGGAGAGCCAGCCCGGTGACCGAGCCGGCACGGGCCGGCACCCCGTTCCCGATGATGCCGTCGGCCAGGGATATCCCGATCTTGGTCGCGGGCGCGGCCAACGCCGCGATCTCCATGGTGTTCCGGCCGTTCGGCTGGGCGCCATGGTCCGGCCGCTCGGTGCCCGTCGCCTGGTCACCGGCGTTCACGGAGGTGCCGCGTGGCAGTTGACCAGCCAGGCCTGGAGAAGATCCGGCAGAGCCTCGAGGCGGACGACTACCGCCTCGAGGTCATGGTGCAATCCGGCTGGGCCAGGGTGACGATCGCGGCCGGGCCGACGGCGTGCGCGGACTGCCTGGTGTCCAAGGACCTGATGCGTTCGATGCTGGCCCCGGTCCTGGGGATGTCAACCGAGGAGATCGAACTGACCTACCCAGCGGAAGTGGAGCACTGACGGTGGAGATCTCGCTGAGCGGCAAGGTCGCACTGGTCACCGGGGCCGGGCCCAATATCGGCAGCGGAGTCGCCCTCGCGCTGTCCAGATACGGCGCCAGGGTCGCGTGCAACGACGTGAGCGAGTCGGCGCTCGAGGCGTGCATTGCGCGCATCGGGCGCAGCGGCGGCGAGGCGATGGCCGCGCCCGGTGACGTGACCGACGAAGCCGCCGTCCAGCGGTACGTCGGCGACGTGCTCGCGCGATGGGGGCGCATCGACATCCTCGTGAACAACGCGGCGCTGCTCGGCGGCAGGGGCGTGCTCGACGAGACCGCGGCGGACTTCGAGCGGGCGGTGCGCGTCTCGGCCCTGGGTTACTTCCTGAACACCAAGCACGTGGGCCGGGCGATGGCCGAGCGCGGCATCAAGGGCTCGATCATCTGCATCTCCTCGTCCAACGCCTGGTCCGGGACGGCCGGCATCATCGCGTATGCCTTCCACAAGGGCGGCGTGAACAACTTTGTCCGAGCCGCCGCCATGGACCTCGCGCCATACGGGATCCGGGTCAACAGCTTCACCCCGACGGCGCCGAACCCCGACAACCCGGAACTGCTGGCGGAGCGGGCCAAGGCCGGGCTCGGCCCGGGCGGGGTCCTGCACCAGCGCGGTCCCGGGCTCGGCGGCGCGGCCGGCGACGAGCCGTGGCGCAGGCCCAGCCGGTGGGCCGGAGCCCGGGCGCCGATGGTCCCGATGGGGACGACGGGGACCCCCACCGACATCGGTCACGCCGTGGCCTGGCTGTGCTCGGACTACGCCAGGCTGATCACCGGCACCGACCTGGTCGTCGACGGCGGCGCGCGGGCGAAGAACTTCGCCTACGCGCCGGCGGCGCCAGAGGACCTGGCCGGGCCCTTGCCGCTGATCGTCCTGGACGAGTAGACCGGGTGCGAGGTCAGGAACGTGATCGCCGCGGCCCGCTCGGCGTTCAGGGGTTCGTCGGGGAACGCGTTCAGCAGCATCTCGGCCCGCTCCGCCACCCCGTCGCGGAACTCGGGGTGGGTGAGAACGAACAGGTCATTGCGCCGGACGCCGGCGAGCACGCGCTCGCCTGCCTCGACGGGGCTCATGTAGGGCATGCGGCCCGCGCGGGCCGCCCTGGCCGGGTCGGGGGGCGGGTAGCCGCTGTCGGCGTACCGCTGCGGCCGGGCGGCCACGCCGGAGGCGATGTTGCTCAGGACCGGGCCCGGGCAGTAGGCCGAGACGCCGATGTTCTCGGGGGCGAGCTCGATGTGCAGCGTCTCGGACAGGGCGATGATGCCGGCCTTGGTCATGCAGTACAGGCCCGCGGATACCGGCAGCAGGCCGCCCATGGACGCGGTGTTGACGATGTGGCCGCCTTCGCCGTGGGCCCGGATCCGGGGCAGGAACGCCTGCAGCGCGTGGCCGACCCCCTTGAGGTTCACGTCGATGACCCAGTCCCAGTCGTCCTGCCGGGCCTGGGCGACCGGGCCGGCCAGGCCGATGCCGGCGTTGTTCACCAGCACGTGCACCCGGCCGAAGCGCTGCTGCGTCTCCTCGGCCGCGCGGAAGACCGCGTCCCGGTCGGTGACGTCCAGCTGCACGGCGTGCACGTCGAGGCCCTCGGAAGCGAACAGGGCGGCCGACTCGTCCAGATGCTGCCGTCGCCGGCCGGCGACGACGACCTGCATGCCAGCGCGGGCGAAGGCCAGCGCTATGCCCCGGCCGATGCCGCTCGACCCGCCGGTGATGAACGCGACCCTGCCGTCAACCTCCTGCATGGCCTCCTCCGCGGTCCTGCCCTCCAGACGGCGCCGCGGCGCCGAGACCCAGCAGCCGGGCCGCGTTCTCCTTCATGATCAGCGGGCGTACCTCCGGCTTGATGTCCAGATTCTCGAAGTCCTTGATCCACCGGTCGGGGGTGAGGGCAGGGAAGTCCGAACCGAACATCACCTTGTGGCGCAGCAGGCTGTTGGCGTACCGGACCAGCTGGGGCGGGAAATACTTCGGTGACCAGCCAGAGAGGTCGATGTAGACGCGCGGCTTGTGCGTGGCGACCGACAGCGCCTCGTCCTGCCACGGGAACGAGGGATGGGCGAGGACGATGTCCAGGTCAGGGAAATCGGCCGCCACGTCGTCGATATACAGCGGGTTGGCATACTTCAGCCGGATCCCGCCGCCGCCGGGCGTGCCCGCCCCGGCTCCGGTCTGGCCGGTGTGGAACAGGGCCACGAGCCGGTGCTCGGCGATCACCTCGTAGAGCGGGTAGGCCGCCCGGTCGTTGGGGTAGAAGCCTTGCGCGGCGGGGTGGAACTTGAACCCCCTGACCCCGTAGTCGGCCGCCAGGCGCCGGGCCAGGCGTACGCCGGCGGCACCGCGGGCCGGGTCGATGCTCGCGAACGGGATGATCACATCCGCGTGCTCGGCTGCGAGCTCGGCGACCTCGAAGTTGTCGGGGACCGGCTCCACGCCGGTCTGGGACACGCTGTCCACGGTGAAGGCGACGCACGCCATGTTCCGCTGCCGGTAGTACCCGGCCAGGTCGGGCACGGTGTAGTGCGGCATGGAGCCGATGCCGAAGTACGCGCCCATGTCCTCGTCGCCCGCGGCCTGGTCCTGCCCGGCGCGCACGGACCGGTGCACGTGGGTGTGCACGTCGATCGCGGTGAGGGTGCTGACGTCCGGTGACACGGCTAGGCCGGGCTGCTCGCGGACCCGAGGTCCTCGGTGTAAGGGGCGGCGGTCCGCTCCCTGATGGCCTCGGGTGAGACGCCGGGCGCGCACTCGGTGAGCCGCAGCCGCCCGTCGGTCAGGTGGAACACGGCCAGGTCGGTGTACACGCGGGTGACGACCCGCCGGCCGGTCAGCGGGAACGTGCACTCTTCGACGATCTTCGGCCGTCCATCCCGGTCAGCGTGCTCCATCACCACCCATACCTCGCGGGCGCCGGCCACGAGGTCCATCGCGCCGCCGACCGCGGGGTTCTTGCCGGGCACATACCAGTTCGCCAGGTCACCGTGCGCCGATACCTGCAGCGCGCCGAGCACGCTCACATCGAGGTGGCCGCCACGGACGATGGCGAACGACATCGCGGAGTCGACGATGGCCGCGCCGCCGACCAGAGTGGCCGGCTGCTTGCCGGCGTCGGTCAGGTCGGGATCCTCGTGGCCTGGGGGTGGAGCCGGGCCGAGCCCGAGCACCCCGTTCTC